>NZ_JAZDRH010000006.1:0-135076 GCF_047470865.1 Pseudomonas sp. F1_0610 | reverse complement strand
TTGGTGATAAAGGAATTACCAACGATACTACTCCTACACTGAAAGGCAGCCTCAGCCAAGCCCTAGGCGCTGGTGAATACCTAGCGATCTACCGCAACGGCAGCGAAATAGCTCGCCTTAGCGAAGCACAGCTTAATGGCAGCCTAACTTGGAGTTTTGAAGACAGCGGCCTAACAGACGCCACCTATACCTATACTGCCCGCGTCAAAGACGCTGCTGGCAACAACGGTGCTATCTCCAACAACTACGAAATCACCGTAGACACCCAAGTGCCGGATCAAACCGTACGTATCTTGAATGTGTTTGATGATCAAGCGCCTGTTACCGGTAATGTTGCTCATGGCGGATATACAGATGATAAGACACCAACTTTAACAGGGTCTATTAGTGCTGCGCTGAAAGCCGGAGAAGTGCTGGCGATTTATCTGGGTAATGTACGAGTCGGTCAGGCTCAAGTTAATGCTGATTTAACTTGGACCTATACAGGGCTTTTAAATAGCGATGGCGCTTATACGTTTACTGCGGCTGTTGAAAACACTACAGGTAGTAAAGGACAGCTATCAAATGAATATAGCATCAATCTAGATACTACTACGCCATCAACGAAAGTCAGCATCAACGGCTATATTGATAATGTCGGTGATGTTACAGGTGAAATGCCTTCTGGTAGCACTACAGATGATCGTAACCCTGTATTATTCGGCAAGATTACTGCTGGGCTTACAACGCGTGAAAGTATTTTGATTTTTGATACTACACGTGGTGCTATTGGCAGCGGCAATGAGGTACTTGTTGGAACAGCGGTAGTAGATGGTGATAAATGGACCTACAAAATTCCTGAATCACATCGTTTAGAAAACAATACGACACCTAAATTTACAGCAGTGATTTCCAATGGTAGTACTTATGGTAATGCGTCTGCAGAATTGTCACTGAAAGTTGATTTGGAAATTAAAGTTAACAACATCAATACATTGGATAAAAATCCAATTATATCTGGATCAGTTGGCTTTAAAATTTATCAAGATGAATATGTTGAAGTGACTATTAATGGAAAAACATATAACTCCAAAACTGGAGATGTGGTTGTAGATCCATTAAACAATACTTGGTATGTAAAACTACCAGCAAGTAATACCTTATCAGCAGGTACTAAATATGATGTTGTTGCCAAACTGATTAGGGATTCAGGTACTTTGGTGGTGAAAGATACTACCTATAATGAAGTCAATGTGGGGAAAAATCCTGTAGCTCCTGTTATCCCTGATAGTAATGATCCAGCAAATAAAGCAACAGGTATTACTATTGGTGAAGACGGCTTATGGCGTGTTTTCTCCAACATGAATGTATTGAACCAAACAGCCACTGATATTACCAATACATCCTCATTCTCATCTAATACATTAAACTCCAATGGTCGTAAAGGTGTTTATGGCTCAATGAGTTTTGTTGACTTTAACCGTAATGGTTACATGGATATTGTGGGGCTAGACTCTCAGTATGTGGATGGACAGCAAGCTTTTGAATACCGCCCGAATGCTGGAACTGTCGGAAGTAATGATGGCATTTCGAATAAAGACTACTATGCCTTTATTATTGGTAAAACAAATGGCAGTGGTGGCGTCAATTATAGTAGCGATGCAAACGTATACTCTTGGTGGGGAGGCACAGCTCTTTACGACAAAGTAGGTGATGGCTATGTCGACATCATCTATGGCGACCGTACACCTAATGATGCTAACGTGGGAGGGGGCTATAATACGCAGTTTGTTCTAAATAAAGGCGGTATTTTCTCTAAAGACCCAACCTTTGTTGATAGCACTGCTAATAGTGTCGACAAAGATCCCGATTATCAAAAGTATGGACAAACAAACCAAGCTACGCCACATAAGCTAGTTTCAACTGTTGACTTAAATAATGACGGTGCTGTAGACGTTGTATTTAACGGAACTTTTGGCAGTAACTATATAGGCAGTAAAAATTCTGGTACCTCTAGATCTACTGTAAATGGCCGTTTAGTTATAGCTAGCAACAAAGGCACAGGTGCACTAGAAGTTACCCAGATATTGACTGGTGTAGGTAATATAAATGGAATAGCAGGCTATTCAGATACAGATGGATTTAATGGTCAATCATTAGTCTGGGCAGACTTTAATGGTGACGGTTATCTTGACTTATTCTTAGGATCAGTGGGTAGCACCTACAACTCTACTAATAACAGCAGTTATGTGTTCTACAATGACAATGGAAAACTATCTCAAGTCGAAGCTATAGGTACGGTAGGTACAGCCAAAACCTACACTGAAATTGCGACCAATAAAAACGTAGGTGGCGCAATCAGTGTCGATTGGAATATGGACGGAAAGGCCGATGTTATTACTATTCCAAGGTTATCCTACCAAGGGCGACCAATGAGCACTACACAAGAAGTTAAGTTGTTAACTAATCAGTTTGGTGTGGCTTTCCAAGAAACAATCTTAGCTTCTTCCCAGGTTGTTACTTCAGCAGCAGGCGCAGGGAAAGGCTATTCCGGATTAGTTAATATTGACTTAGACTGGGATGGGCGTCAGGACTTACTTGTTTTCACGGGTAATGCAGGAACAACCTTTATAGAAAACAAAAATACCTTGAAAAAAGGTACTGCCTTACATCTTAAAATTCTTGATCAAGAAGGTATTAATGCGTTATTCGGTAATACAGTCCATCTGTATGACTCAAAAGGTAACCTTGTAGGCACCCAGGTACTAAACCATCAAGCGGGTAACCAAACAAGTAACAGTACGGCTCTTCTAAGCTTCTATGGTTTGGATCCAAAAGAGACGTATAACGCTGTATTGCTACGTAACATAGGTGGTGTTGAACAGCATGTAGGAGCCTCTAGTTTTGTAGGCCAGTACAATATAGCTAATGTAAATGCGGCTTGGGGTGGTTTGAAAACGGGAGAGAACTGGGACGCTTATGTGCTAACAGCCGAATCAGGTAAAGCTGTTAATGATGCCAGCATAGGCAATGGTGTTGTTGGTACAGGCTATAATGACACCTTCTTTGCTACACTTGGAGTGAATAAATATGAAGGTGGCGGTGGCAGTAAGCTCGTTAACGGTGTACGTGAATGGAGTAACACTGGTGGCCTTGATATTATTGACTTCAAGCTCGCAGGGAAAACAAATATCACCGTAGACTTACGTTTATCTAATTTCCAAGATACCGGTTTTGGTGTGCATCAATACTCTAATATTGAAGGTGTAAGAGGCGGTGCAGGTAATGACACCTTCTACTCAAATAGTAAAGACAACTTCTTTGATGGTGGCGCAGGTAATAATACCTTCCATCTGAAAGCTGGTGGACAAGATACTATTATGTATAAACTGCTGTCTAATAACAGCTCAGGAGGCCATGGCACTGATATTATTAATGATTTCTGGGTGGGTACAGTAGAGGCTACTGCTAATGCGGACATTATTAATATCAAGGAGCTCTTAGTAGGCTATACCGGAAAATCTTATTTGGAAACAGCAAAATACGTTAATGGTAAGGCTACATTACTAGATGACAGTATTACTAAATATCTGCGCCTAGAAGATGGCGTTCTATATTTAGATAGAGATGGTGCAGGTGGTTCGTTTAATGAGGTGAAATTAGCAGATATTAATTTCCAAAATGTGACGAATGATCAAGTTGATCTGGCTACTTTGCTAGCAAATCATCAGATTGTTTTTTAATACTTGATAGCCGCTTGAAAGTGCCTATAGTTGAGTTTATTGTAGGCACTTTCTTTATTTGTAAATTATATAAAACTATATTTTTTTTAATGTAAAAATATTCGTTATTATGCGTTATAAAAGTCTTTTCTAATGGGCATCTACTGAACAGGAACGGACTTTAGTTGAGCACCATGTGTTTAGTGTCGGGCTAGAGTAGGAGATTAGCTGTGGCTATTTCAATAGGATTAGTGAGTAAGAGTCACAAGACAGTACGTGCTGCTAGTAATGTTAATCAGTCTGCGGTCACAGTGAAAGTAGCAGACAATGAACTCTTTAGCATAAAAAAAACAGAACTAAAAGGGCTTAGGGTTAGGCAGCCAGAAGATGAAATTCTCGTTATAAATGCAGCCAGTGATAGTGACTATCTCCTTATTGATAAAAATGGAGAAATAGCTACAAATGAAATTAAAGCTAGCAAAACAGGCAATGACCTTTGGATTTATACTGAAGCTAATAGCGATAAGCCTAGTGTTATTATCAAAGGCTACTATGCCAACCCCGGTGAATTATTAATCACACAAACTGAAGGCAGTATAAATATATTGCAAGCACCACTGGGTCAAGCTTCCATTAGCGCACTAGAAAGTAGCTCCATGACTAGCCTTGAGGTAGGGCAAACCATTGACTACTCGTTATCTTGGCAAGGCAGCAGCGTTCCAGAGTTTGATTCCTCTTGGTTATTAGTAGGGGCATTAGGCTTAGGTGCAGGTGTCGCCTTGGGGAAAAATAGCAGCAGCAAACATTCTTCGCATTCTGACTCTAGCCACACCAAAGTAAGCGCCCCAAAAGTAGATTTAAATAACGGTAAAGGACTTTTTGGTACGGGGGATGCAGGCACTACAATTATTGTTTTAGATGCCAATGGCAAGCAAGTAGCCTCCACCTTAGTTGATAATAATGGCAAGTGGGCAATTAATGGTAACCCTCTAAAAGAAGGTGAAAAGGGTACTATCTTTGCCAAAAGCCCTGACGGTTCAGAAAGCAGTAAAACAGAGATTACAGGTGGCAAGCAAACTGCCGCTGAAACCCCTATTGTCACTCAAAATGACGAGTTCACCCTGGCAGGTACGACCGAAAAAGGCTACGCAGTAAGAGTGATAGTTAACTATTCGGGTAAAGATACCGTCATTAATGCCACAGTAGATGCAAATGGCAAATGGATAATTGATAAACCATTACCCGACGGTGCTTTAATCCAAATTATTGCACGTGACCCTGCAGGCAATGACAGTACCCCCGTAATCATTAATGTTGGTAATAATACAGCACCTCTATCCCCTTTAATCCTTGAGAATAATACTGTCTTATCAGGTACAGCTGTCGGCAAAGGGAAGGTGATACTCTTTGACCAAAATGGTGTTGAAATAGCCTCTACTGATATTGACTCATCCGGTAAATGGAAATTTACTGATAATCCTTTTTCCTCAGGCACTAAAGGCTATATTCAAGTTGTTGATAATGCTGGCAGAGGCAGTGAAAAAGTTGAAATAGTAGGAAATCTTGCCTCTACATTACCTACACCAACGGTATCAGTAAATAACAGTAAAGGGCTATCAGGAAAAACAACCCCCGATAGCACAGTGACCATAAAAAATGCTGCTGGTGACGTGGTTGGTACAGTTAAAGCAGATAATAAGGGGAACTGGTCTTTCGCAAAAAATCCTCTTGCAGAAGGTGAAAAAGGTACTATTACCGCCTCTATAGATGGCCAGAAAGACAGTAAGCCGCATGAGATTACTGGCGGTGATCAAACACCACCCAATAAACCTGTTATCGAAGTCAATAATGCAGGTGTCCTATCTGGCACAGGGGAACCTAATAGCGGCTTAATCTTTAAAAATGAAAAAAATGAGATTATTGCTAAAGGCCGGGTTGATGCGGATGGCAAATGGAGTATATCACCCAACCCCTTTACAAAAGGTACTAAAGGCACTGTTCTTAGCAAGGACAGTGCAGGTAATACGTCAGAAGAGTTGGCTATAGAAAGCGGCGCCAAAGAAGCCCCACAAGAGCCTGAAATACTTATTAATAATGGCAGCGAATTATCGGGTAAAGGCTTGCCAAATAGTCAGGTAATTATCCGTAATGAAAAAGGCGAAGTAGTTTCTAAAGTTACTGTTGATGCTAATGGTATTTGGACCTCCAAACCAAACCCAATAAAAGCTGGAGAGATTGGTAAAATTAGCAGTGCAGACCAAGACGGTAATGAAAGTACAGGTTTTAAATTAACTGGAGCACATTCTCCTGCTAGTGCTCCAACGATCAGTTTAGACAAAGACACAGGCCAATCCGATACTGACAGCATTACCAATAATGGAAAAATTTTAGTTACCGAATTAGGGGGTGCCAATCGTTGGGAGTACTCCATTGATGGCGGCAAAACTTGGCATAAGGGCGGCAATGGAGCCTTTATGTTAAAAGATGGCACTTATCTTGATGCACAAGTGCAAGTTAGAGCCTTTGATAAGTCAGAGAATGTTAGCCTTTATGCCAAGCTTGATAAGGTTACAGTAGATACTGTACCGCCAGCAGCAGTGAAGCTTACAATTTTAGGAGCAGACTTAGGCAAGGTTGTTGTTAATGAGATTGAAACAGGCGCCACTTGGGAATACTCAACAGATGGTGGAAAAAATTGGCATAAGGGGTCAGGTGACAGTTTCCAATTAGCCACTGGTAAATATGCGGTCGGCGATATTTTAGTTAAACAAACAGATATTGCGGGCAATACCAGTACTGCTTCCTTTAATGAAAGGGAAGTTCAGGTTAATAAAACACTTGAAACACAAGATGACACAACTGAACAGACACAACTACTGGCAAATATAGAGCCGGTCTATAGTGTTATTGGAAAAATATTAGCATTAGGCGAACAACTGGAGCAGGATACAATTTCTAGCTTGAAAAGCCAGAGTGCGTTTATTGATTTCTCTTTAGACGGTTTACTTGCGAGTGAAAGTGCCCAACAAAAAGCACTCAACTTAATATTTAATGAACCACAGGATCAGAACTTATCCTATGCTGAGCTTGTAGAGGCAGTTGATACAACATTAGATGCCTACAGTTTCTATGACATCTCAATAGCGAACATTTTGCAGATAGAACCTGAACAGACTATAAGCAATGTTTTTTAATCTGGTTTTAAAATGGAAGCTAGTGTGAGCAAGGTTCAGATAATTAAATTCTGCTGTGCAGTATGCTGTGTTTTTTCTTTTTCAATCAGCTGGGTTCTTGCCAATACGAAGCTTGAGCTTGAGCAAAAAGCTAATGCACTTACACTAGAAGCTACAGTGGATAAAGCCTTAAATTGGGATTCTGGACTATCAGGATTGGTCAATAAACATAAAGCGCAACTAGAATATGTTTATCAGAAACAAACCGAATATTATCCACAGCCCAATCTCTCTTTTTCTAAGGATATGAACAATAGCAAGAAAGGCTATGTTTCTAGTATTAGCGTCACTCAACTGCTTTATTCATTTGGAAGAGTTTCCTCACAGATAGAGTCTTTAAAAGCACGTGGAGATCAAAGCATATTAGAAGTCTTTGTTGGTGCCGATGAGGTCGCTGAGCGAGCTGCTCTAATGTATGTTGATATTAAGCGCTACGAGGAGTTTATTCCATTAGCCGAAATGCAGCTGCAATCAGTAGAAAACATTACCGCTTTAGCGCGTGAACGTAGTGATGCAGGCGCTGCCTCTAAAGCAGATTTAGTTCAGGCAGAAGCACGATTAGAAACAGCTAGACTACAACTTAATACACTGCATCTGGAGCATAAGAATCTTTTAATCAACCTTAGCCAAATGATAGGCGAGCCTGTCACTAAACTATCTAAAGAAAGAATTAATAAAGAACTTTATAGCAGTCTATGCCGTAGTGCTAATATTGATTTTAATGCAGTCCCTAGAGTGCAAATGGCTAGTGCAGGTGTGACTGTTGCACAAAAAGATAAAGAAGCAGCACGTCGAGATGGTATGCCAACAATAGCCTTGCAAGGCTCTTATCAACATAGAATAAACGGTCAGTATGATAATGGTTACTCACGTAATGATCACTCAATAGAACTTATTGTGAATGCCCCTTTAGGTAGTGTTTACACTACTGGCTCCAAACAAAGAGCTGCATCCTATCAAGAAAATGCAGCCCTAGATGATCTTAAGTATGTGAAAAATATAATAGAAAATAACTGGCGAAATAATCAGGTTAAACTTGATGAAATTATGTTGCGAATAAAAACATTAGACTCACGGAATATCTTTTTAAAAGAAGTCGTTAAGCTTTATAAAGATCAATATGTTTTGTTAGGGCAAAGAAGTATTTTAGATTTACTTAATGCAGACCAAGAGCTACATCAATCTAGACGAGAGCTAGTTGCAGCAGAATACGATTACTTAGCGATTAGCATTAGCTGCGCCTCTCAGTTAGGCCGGTTTCGTGAAAGCCTCAATCCCTCTAATACTGTTCGAGGAGTTAGTAGATGAGCAGGGACAATGTCGCGCAAAAGAATATAACAGAATCTTGGTTACAAGCATTACTGCTTACAGCTACACATTTTAGGGTTCCCGTATCAGAAGAGAATGCCAGAGTTAACTTTTCATACAGTTCAGGCGCACAACATAAGTCAGAGTTAGAGCGGCTTTCTAATAATTTTGCATTATCGCTAGAATGGAAAAAAGTAACAGCAGATATTTTAAATCCATGGTACTTACCACTAATTATTAAATTACCTGATAATGCGGCTGTTTATGTAGAGAATATCTCAAATGATGGCACTGTTAAAATTGTATTTTGTGGGCTAAATAGTACGACTAATCAGCTACCTATCAAAAAATTTCTAGAACTGATAAAAGGCTGTGAAGCTGTAGTTGCAAGACCTAAAAGAAATATCGCAGACGCTCGAGTTGATGACTATATCAAGCCTTATAAAAAAAATTGGTTTTGGAGCATTGTTTTAAGAGATAGTAAATATTTTATCTCTGTCTTATTAGCGGCACTTTTAGCTAATGTTTTAGCACTCAGTTCAATTTTGTTTTCTATGCAAGTCTATGACAGGGTTATTCCTGGTAAATCTATCCCAACATTAGCTGTGCTTTTTATTGGCGTTATTATCGCTATGGTTTTTGAATTCACTATGCGAATTGTGCGAGTTCGCTTAATTGACTTAATAGGAAAGCGAGCTGATTTAAAAATTACAGATACAGTATTTGGGCATGCATTACGTATTCGCATGAAAGATAGAGTAAGGTCCACAGGCACTTTTGTTTCACAACTGAGAGAATTGGAAAATGTTCGTGAAACTATCACTTCTACGACCGTAACAGCAGCCTCTGACTTGCCATTCTTTTTACTCTTTTTATTTATTATGTGGTTGATTGCAGGAAGCCTAGCTTTTATTCCGCTTGTGGCGTTATTTGTCATGATACTGCCAGGCATTTTATTGCAACCGCGCTTGGCACGACTGGCGAATGAAGCGATGCGCGAAAGTAGCTTACGTAATGCTTCTTTAATTGAAGCCGTACAATGTAATGAAGATATTAAATTCAATCGTGCAGAACCGCGCTTCCAACAAGAATGGAACTTTCTTAATGAAAAAGTTGGAGATACTAACTTAGAAGTTAAGTTTATTACTCAAGCACTGATGACATGGAGCCAAACAGTACAAACCTTAGTCTTTGCGGTCACCATATTAGTAGGTTCTTTCTTAGTGATGGATGGTGATATTACAACGGGTGTTTTACTGGGAGCTTCTATTTTAAGCTCACGTATGATGGCCCCTATGGCGCAGGTTTCAGCACTTTTAGCACGTTGGCAATCTACCAAAGTATCCTTGAAAAGCCTCAATGAGTTAATGGAAAAACCAGTAGATTCTGAGTTTGGAAAAAAGCTAATTCATAAACCTACAATCAATGGTCATTTTGTTTTAGATAAGGTTGCAGTGACCTATGATGTGAAAAAACCACCCATACTTGGAATCAAATACTTAGAAATTAAACCTAATGAAAAAATTGCGTTATTAGGTCGAAATGGCTCAGGCAAGTCGACATTACTTTATACCTTATCAGGCTTGCTAGATCCTGTTACGGGACAAATAAAGCTCGATGACGTCAATTTAGCCGCTATAGATCCTTATGATGTACGCCGCGACATAGGTTATGTAGGCAGTAACTCTCGTCTTATCCATGGTACTTTACGTGACAATATGACATTGGGCAAACCGGATGCAACCGACAGCCAAATAGTGCAAGCACTGACGTTAGCTGGAGCAGGCGAGCTCGTAAAACGAAGTAGCGATGGGCTAAATCTAATTTTATGGGAAGGGGGTATTGGCCTATCTGGAGGGCAGCGGCAAGCCGTTCTACTTGCACGAACCTTCCTGACTCAATCAAAGATTTTATTGCTAGATGAACCAACTTCTGCCTTAGATGAAATAGCAGAACATCAGCTTATATCCAATTTAAAAAATTGGGTTGCTGATAAAACATTAATCGTAGCTACACACAAAACCAGCGTTTTGTCTTTAGTTGACCGCATTATTGTCTTAAATAATGGGCAGATTGTCTTAGATGGACCGCGTGATGATATTCTGAAAAAACTGATTGGCGATAACCCGTCATCCACTCCGGTAGGCGTTTAGAATGAGTAAGAAAAAAAATGCCGGCTTGAATTTGCTAGAGCAAGAGAATTTAAGAGGTGTCCCTTACTTTTATGGTGGACAGCACGAGCCTAGCATACCTAAAACAGCTTATTTAGTGCTCCTAGTTTTTTTATTCTTAAGCATTTTAGTACTGTGGGCTGCAGTTTTTGAAATTGATGAAGTTACCAAAGGGCAAGGAAAAATTATTCCATCTTCACGGGAGCAGGTTATTCAATCACTTGAAGGTGGCATTCTATCTACCTTAGAAGTGCAAGAAGGTGCCCTGGTTGAAGAAGGGCAGGTGTTGGCATATTTAGATGAAACACGTTTTGAATCCTCCTTAGATGAAAGCCGTAGCCGCTACAAAGCTAACCTAATTAAAGCTGCTCGCTTGAAAGCTGAAGTCTCAGGAGAACCTTTCGTTATTCCGTCATCAGTTACTGATCCAGAGCTAATATTGGCTGAACAAAGACTATATAACTCACGTAAAGAAAGGCTAGAGCAGTCCGTTAAAGGTGTAGAACAGTCTTTAAGGCTATACAAGAAAGAAGAAGCCATATTACTTAAGTTAGTACGCACAGGCGCCTCCAGCGAAGTTGAATTGATACGTTTGCAAAGAGCTATTGCTGAGTTGGAAAGCAAAAAATTAGAGCTACGCAATGAGTACCTAGTGAATGCTAGAGAACAGCTCTCTGAAGCTAATAAAGAAATTGAAAGCTTAGAGTCTATTATGCGCGCTCGCGATGATGCCCTAAAAAGAGCAAAAGTTATTTCACCTGTAAGGGGAATCGTCAAAAATATTGAGCTAAATACCAAAGGCGGAGTAGTGGCCCCAGGTGGAAAAATTATGGACCTTATTCCACTGGATGATCAACTGCTAGTCGAGACGCGTATTTCACCGCAAGACATTGCCCATATTCGCCTAGACCAAGAAGCCTTAGTAAAGATTACAGCATATGACTATGCCATTTATGGTGGCTTAGAAGGCAAGGTAATTCTTATTTCGCCAGATACTTTACGCGATGAAGTCAAACGTGACATGGTTTATTACCGAGTGCTGATTCGTACAGAAAAAGATGTATTAGTTAATAAAGCAGGTACTGAATTTCGTATTTTTCCAGGTATGGTAGCCGAAGTTGACATTAAAACAGGCCAGCGCTCAATATTGAGATACCTAATAAAACCACTTAACCGCGCCCGAGAAGCATTAAGAGAACGCTAAAGATCTTAGGATAAATAAAAGCCCTAGTTAGAGATAGCTAGGACTTCTATCGTTAGTGACCTTACTATTTTGGGATATCATTGCTGGCTTAGATTTAGGCTAAATTCTTTTCTGTTCAGACTATTTTTCATCAATTACTACAGATGCTCCACCACAGCACTTACAGTCAAATGGAAATTACATAGCGCCCAAGCCAAATGCGCGATTGACTTGCTTACAGAGCTCTGGACATTAGAGGCTTTTCTAGATTGATTCATTAATGCCTTTGCATCAGTATTTTTAGTTAGCTTTTACCGCTAATAAAAATATCACGGAATATTTCCAAGGCGTTTAATTATGCTGTAATTTAAGTGGGTTGCGCTAATTGCCAGCGTGCAGGAAACATCAGTAGTGCGTATTTTCTGTCGCAAGTGACAAGGGACTTTTGTGTAAACTCCATCGCTAAGACGAAGCCCAAGTCAGCCCCAGAGGTAATTCAAAACTGCTGTATTCTATATGTACAATGTGTCGGTGCTTGGGGGAAACCCTTTGCTGCGCTGAGTTGAGCTTTTTCTCTGCATTACGAATCCCTTGCGTTGGAAAATCAACAGCTAAAGTTTCAAGTTCCGTAATAATGATTTGAATATCATCTTTAGTAAGAAACTGGGAGTGAATTTCAAATCCGTGTTCTTCAATATTCATAGGTAATTTTAACCTTATAAATAGACGCTATAGGTAGTAGCACTAAGAATCAGCCTTGCTATGCAAATACTTTAAATGATATTTAGTTGCTATCTTTTCTAAAGAGTGGGGAATATATAATTTTTTGACTGTTTATTTAGATAAACCTCACTAGCCCTCCTCAAAACCTAGTGTTGTGACAATAAAGTTTTTAACCTTAATGTCACAGTTTTAAAGGTTATTGCCATGCCACAAGAAATGTGGGATGCTAATAAAGTTGGTAACAAATCTGCTCGCTAAGCCGCATGCTAGCGTCTCGAAAAAATCGCATGAAAAAATAAAGTTGGTAACTTTTAGCGCTCTCATGAGATTTTGATGCTAAAAGCATGCTAATAAAGTTGG
The DNA here is from genome assembly GCF_047470865.1 of Pseudomonas sp. F1_0610. Lineage (NCBI taxonomy): Bacteria > Pseudomonadati > Pseudomonadota > Gammaproteobacteria > Pseudomonadales > Pseudomonadaceae > Pseudomonas > Pseudomonas sp. F1_0610. The sequence goes on along the minus strand of NZ_JAZDRH010000006.1, from coordinate 122,397 downwards.
TAACTTTTAGCGCGTATATATTAAGCGAATGAATGTGCTGGCGTATGCATTATAGCTTTATTAATATCATCAGCTTGTAGTTTCTACTGAAGTGCTTCACGCCCCAGTTATGTGTTAAATACGGCTCAAGACTCCGTGATATATTTCTCACCACTGTATTTTGTCTTTTAGAGACTTAGCGGCGTATAAAATCGGCGGCAGCATCCCAGTGCTGCGCGCCAAAGTAAATGAGAAGCCTAAACTGCTACATCCTAGAGTAATGGCTTACCGTAGAACAACCAAAGGTAACTGTGTGTGCTCTAGCATCCTTAGGGTGTTACTGCCTAAGAAAATGCTGGCTAGCTTAGAGTGGGAAAAAGCTCCCATCACTAATAGGTCAACGTCATTCTGTGCCTTGTAATCCATCAGTGCCGTGAAAATATTACCGGTTAAAAAACTGGCATGAACGGTGAAACCTGCGGCGGCTAATTGGTTACTTACCCGTTCAAAGTTCTCTTTTAAGCCTTTTTTATTATTCTCAACGGTCACTAAGTGACAAACCATGCCGTGTAACAGTCCTCCATCAATGATGCGCCGCACTGCTTTGTCTGCGGTTTCTCGGCCATCATAAGCCAACATAAAGCTCTGAGGTTTAGTAAAGCCTTGATTAGGAATTAGAATGGGTGTTTGAACTTGGCGAATTATTTGCTCGATATTGGAACCAAGCGCTTTAAAATGCTTGCTGGTACGGCCAATAACTACCAGTCGTGCATCTGCTTCTAAAGCACTTATTACATCGGTTATTGAGCCATGGCGTAACACTTGCTCAATCTGTTTGCAGCCTTGCTCTGCCGCGCATTGTTGTGCTTGAGTTAATAGATCTTTGCCTAGCTTGATAGCTACTTTGCTATGTTGTGCATCAAGTGATGCTAACTCTGCCAATAAAGAAGAGCGTGCGCCCAAGCCGATAGCTCCACTGAAGTTATCAGCGGTTGGCGTATTTCTCTTTTCAATAGCATGAACCAATACGAGTGGTTTGCTCAGCTTTTTGGCTGCCCAGATGCCTGCCGTGCAAACATCATTGGCGTAAATCGAGGCGTCTATACACGTTATAATTTTGTTCATTATTTTCTCCTTAATGGCCTGCCATCAGTTTTTCGACTTCTTTGGGATCATTGTGTACGCCAAACCTATCAACAATAGTGGCAGTAGCGGCTGTCATGCCGATAATCTCTACATCAGCCCCTAAGCGTTTGAACTTAATAACCACTTTGTCCAAGGACGATACAGCAGTAATATCCCAGAAATGCGCATGACTGAGATCAATAACGACCTTGTCCACGGCTTCTTTAAAATCAAATGCAGAAGCAAACTGATCGGATGAAGCAAAGAAAACCTGACCAGTAACTTGATAGACCCGTACATTGTTCTCTGTTTGCTGCGGTTTCACTACCATAAAACGACCGATTTTATTGGCAAAGAACAAGGTTGCTAGCAGCACACCCACTAACACACCTATAGCTAAGTTATGAGTGATAACGACCACTATAACGGTGGCAATCATGACAATGTTTGTAGACAGAGGGTGTTTTTTAAGATCTTTAACAGAGCTCCATGAGAAGGTGCCTATAGAGACCATTATCATAACTGCGACTAGGGCGGCCATAGGAATCAGCTTGAGCCAATCGCCTAAGAAAACGATTAAAATTAACAAAAAAACTCCGGCAGAAAAGGTAGATAAGCGCCCTTTACCGCCTGATTTAATATTAATTATAGATTGCCCAATCATAGCGCAGCCTGCCATGCCGCCCATTAGTCCTGCGCCAATATTGGCAATACCTTGACCTTTACACTCACGGTTTTTATCACTGTCGGTATCTGTTAAATCATCAACAATCGTTGCTGTCATCATGGATTCCAGTAAGCCTACTACTGTCAACCCAATGGAGTATGGCAAGATGATTAGCAGTGTTTCCCATGTTAAAGGCACTTCGGGCCATAAAAATATTGGCAAGGTGTCCGGTAATTGGCCCATATCGCCGACGGTGCGTATATCAAGTCCACTCACGATGGCGACAGTGGTTAACAGCACAATACAAATAAGCGGTGAAGGAATAGTCTTGCCAATCACGGGGAGATATGGGAATAGGTAAATAATCCCAAGGCCTGCGGCTGTCATGGCGTAAACATGCCAAGTCACATTGGTCAGTTCAGGCAGTTGCGCCATAAAAATAAGAATAGCGAGCGCGTTTACAAACCCGGTCACCACCGATCGCGACACAAAGCGCATTAAGTTACCAAGCTTGAGGTAGCCCGCGAAAATTTGAATCACCCCAGTCAGTAAAGTAGCTGCAAGTAGATACTCAAGTCCGTGGTCGCGCACCAAGGTCACCATCAGCAACGCCATGGCTCCGGTAGCACCAGAAATCATCCCAGGCCGCCCACCGACTATAGCGATAATTACAGCAATACAAAACGAAGCATACAAACCAACTTTTGGATCAACGCCTGCAATGATTGAGAACGCAATAGCCTCTGGAATTAAGGCTAGAGCGACAACAATACCTGCAAGTAAATCACCGCGGATATTAGAGAGCCATTCGAGTTTCATTTTTTCAAACATGATTAAACCTTGTAATAAGCAAACAGCAACGCAAATATCTATCGCGCTAAGATGCAAAGTGTGCAGTGCTAGCTACGACAATTTAAATGACATTACTGAGTTTTAGTGAGTTATTTTTGGCGCAAAAAAGCGCCTGCCATTTTTTGGCAGTTGGTGCAGCCATCGGCAAATTGGATGACTAAGAGGAAGGGAAGCTAGGGTGGACTAATTCGCAAAGTGTGTGCCTTCATGCACTGCTAAGTAAAAAACAGCTTGGAATGATCGCATCGATACCCGTGCCGGTCAACCGCTCATGTTTACTAAAGAGTCAGTAAGAAGAGCTCAGATGAACGGGTTATAGGTTTGTAGTCGGCGCTTTTATTATTGACACTTCATTCTTCATATGCGAATATTTTAATATGTTAAATTCTTAATGTATTGAGCCAGCGGCGGTATTTCAGTGGATTTGATTCAGTTCTTAAAATGCCTTTCAGACCTTAATAGGCTCACCTGCCTTGGCTTGATCCAAAGAGCGGGGGAGGCGTGTGTGTGTGAGATCCAAGTTGCACTAAATCAAGAGCAACCAAAGGTGTCGCAATATTTAGCGCAATTACGCAAGTGTGGAATTTTGCAAAGTGAGCGACGTGGAAAGTGGGTGTATTACCGCTTGTCTGCTGACTTGCCAAACTGGGCATTCCAGGTCATCACTTCCTCAATTGAAAATAATCCAGAGCTATTTGCCGACGCAATAGCTCTGTTTGACAGTATTCATAGCAGCAGTGCTTGCGATAACGAGAGCAATAACAATGCAGACAAATAATCCGTTAGAAAATCTTATTACTGAGCAGATTAGCTTACCCAGTCAGGATCAGTTTTCTACGCTAGATTCTAACCACCCACCACGAATTTTACTGTTATACGGCTCATTGCGTCAGCGTTCATTCAGTCGTTTGGTTGTTGAAGAAAGCGCAAGATTGCTCAAACACATGGGCGCCGAGGTGCGTATTTTTAATCCTGAAGGTTTACCGCAGCCTGACACTGCAGATGAGTCGCATCCAAAGGTGCAAGAATTACGTGATTTAATGGTGTGGTCGGAAGGTCAAGTCTGGTGCTCGCCTGAACGACATGGTGCGATGACAGGGATTTTCAAAAGCCAAATCGACTGGATACCACTTAGCCTCGGTGCTGTGCGCCCCACACAAGGGAAAACCTTAGCAGTAATGCAGGTGTGTGGCGGTTCTCAATCTTTTAATGTGGTCAATCAGCTCCGTGTATTGGGTCGCTGGATGCGGATGTTTACCATCCCAAATCAATCCTCGGTTGCCAAAGCCTATCTTGAGTTCGATGAAAATAATCGTATGAAACCCTCGCCTTACTACAACCGCATTGTTGATGTTATGGAGGAGTTGGTGAAGTTCACTTTGCTATTGCGCAACAATGCACCTTACCTGACTGATCGTTATTCAGAACGTGTAGAGAGTGCAGAAGAACTCAGTCAGCGCGTCAATCAACGCTCAATTTAAGGACAGTTTGATGACAACAGTTAAATCAGAAAATGCTCCAAGCACCTCTGAGGGCATGGGATTATTTGAACGCTACCTTACCCTTTGGGTGGCTTTAGCCATTATCGCGGGTGTTTTGATAGGGCAGTTTGCGCCAGTTATTCCTCAAGCTTTATCGCGCTTTGAGTATGCTCAAGTATCCATACCGGTGGCTGTACTGATTTGGGCAATGATTTTTCCAATGATGCTGCAAGTCGACTTTAGCTCGATTAAAAATGTAGGTAAGCAACCCAAAGGATTGGTGATTACCACGAGCGTAAACTGGCTGATCAAACCTTTTACGATGTTCGCAGTCGCTTGGTTTTTCTTTATGGTGGTTTTTGAACCATTGCTACCTGCGGCCATAGCCAGCGAATACTTAGCTGGTGCGATCTTATTAGGGGCAGCTCCGTGTACGGCGATGGTGTTTGTGTGGAGCTATCTCACCCGAGGTGATGCCGCTTATACCTTGGTGCAGGTCGCCGTGAATGACTTGATTATGCTAGTCGCCTTTGCCCCTATCGTGGTTTTACTGCTTGGCATTTCTAATATCCAGGTGCCTTGGGACACAGTGTTGCTGTCGGTGCTGCTGTATATCGTCATACCCCTAGCTGCCGGTTATTGGGTGCGAAATAATGTTATCAAGCGCCGAGGCCTGGCGTGGTTTAACGATGTGTTCCTGAAGCGTGTTGCTTCGATTACACCGGTTGGATTGATAGTCACTTTGGTGCTGTTATTTGCATTTCAAGGCGATGTCATTATTGCGAATCCATTGCATATTGTACTGATTGCAATCCCGCTGATTCTCCAAACAGTATTAGTGTTTGCTATTGCTTACGGTTGGGCCAAAGCATGGCGTGTGCCCCACGCAATCGCAGCGCCTGCCGGTATGATTGCGGCCAGTAACTTTTTTGAGTTAGCGGTGGCGGTTGCTATTGCTCTATTTGGTCTGCAATCTGGAGCGGCATTAGCCACTGTCGTTGGGGTGTTAGTTGAGGTTCCTTTAATGCTCGCGCTGGTGCGTTTTGCCAATAAAACGCGTCACCATTTCCCAGCTTCTGCCGTAGCAGAGCAATCCTCTTAAAGGACACATTATGCTGGTTATTTATCATAATCCCGAATGCGGCACTTCACGTAATGCACTTAAAATTATCCAGGACGCTGGTTACTCACCGATAGTCATTGAGTACCTAAAAGACGGCTGGACAGGCGCGCAGTTACTTGGGTTATTTGCGGCCGCCAATTTAACCCCTAAACAAGCACTACGAACCACTAAATCACCTGCCGCCGAGCTGGGATTGCTGGCCGATAATGTCTCTGATCAGGAGATTCTTGAGGCGATGATACAGCATCCCATATTGGTCAATCGCCCGATTGTTTGCAGCCCTCAAGGTGTAAAGCTTTGTCGACCCAGCGAAGTGGTGCTCGATTTGCTTGAGAGCTGGCCAAAGGGCCCTTACTACAAAGAAGATGGTGAGCAAATACTCAATATAGACGGCACACGTACCAGCCCAGTCCCATAGTTTAAGGTTCAATCAGATGAACATACTTGTTTTTTTAGGAAGCGTTCGACAAAGCACACCGCCAGCCCCAGCCTGTCTTGGTAAACGTGTGGCTTTATCATGTAAGCAACATATTGAGCGTCAACTGACAGCGCTTCAAGTTGAAGTAATTGACCCTCTTGATTTTGAGTTAGGACCTATCTTTAAGCCGCATTTTTCCTACACAAACACAGACGTTCCATCATCACTACAAATATTGGCTGAAAAAATTGAGAAGGCAGATGGTTATGTGATGGTCAGTCCCGAGTACAACCACTCAATGAGTCCTGCGCTAGCCAATCTATTGAACCACTTTGGTAGCTCATTATTTTCTTATAAGCCTTCAATGATTGTGACGTACTCCGCAGGTCAATGGGGTGGAGCAAGAGCCGCTGTCAATATGCGCACTTTTTTATCAGAGCTTGGCTGTCTTCCTGTTTCAGCAATGATCCATATTCCTAAGGCGCAAGAAGTGCTAAACGAAAACGGAGATTTTAGCAGTGAAGTCAACCCTGAAAAATGGGCAGGCTATTACCAGAGAGCATTTAGCCAGTTGCACTGGTGGGCAATTGCTGCCAAGCGCCACCATGCGAGTAAAGAGGGTGAGCAACGTCCGGAAGCCTTCAAACAAAATCCTGCACAACGAAATGCACCCTGAAATGACACCTTATTGCGTTTTGAGTGCTTGGGATAGGCATGAGCAAGAGTTGAGGGTTTTTTTATTAAAAAAAATAGCAGACCCCTATGAGGCTGATGATTTACTTCAGGAATTATTTTTAAAGCTTATTACTCAAGGTCAGTCATTCTGTGGGGTTAAGAATCCAAGGGCGTGGTTATTTAGCGTTATGCGAAACGCTCTTATTGATCGTTATCGCACTGCAAAATCCTTTATTGATTTAGATCCAGAAATAGCACTAGAGATTGATGATAAGCCTCCACTCCTTGAGTTAGAGGCGTGCATACTGCGTAACCTTGAAAATCTGTCAGATAACGACCGTAGTGTCATCGAGCAGTGTGACTTACAGGGCTTGCGCCAAGAGGTGTATGCGCAGACACAAGGATTAACGCTTAGTGCAGTTAAGTCTCGTTTGCTGCGAGCTCGGCAACGTCTGCGAATAGAAATAGTGAAAAATTGTCAGGTTAGATTTGATGAAAAGGGACGTGTTTGCTGTCACGTACCTCGGTAAAGTATTTTTTTGCATCCTTTTGTGAACTCATTCGTCTACATATTGAGAGTAGTTTACCCTGTACCTTATTAGGAGTATGCATTAAGTGATCAAGCAATTACGTAGGCTCTACGACAGTAGTTCTCGTGAGGCCAACCTACTGCTTTTTATGGTGGCAACTTTTCTTCTTATCTACTTTATTCCTGCCGGCACAGCGCGTTTTGACAATGCTGTTTTGGAAGGGGTACGTTTAACTCATTGGTATGCTCAAGAGCATGTAATTCTGTGTTTACTGCCAGCATTTCTCATTGCAGGTGCCATGTCGGCATACATTAGCCAAGATGCAGTTATGCGTTATTTAGGACCAGCGGCCTCAAAACCTTTGGCCTTTAGTGTTGCATCCGTATCAGGAACTTTGCTGGCAGTTTGTTCTTGTACCGTTTTGCCTTTGTTTGGTGGTATCTACAAGCGTGGTGCGGGCTTAGGTGCAGCAATAGCCTTTCTCTACTCGGGGCCAGCTATCAATATAATGGCGGTTGTCATTACAGCTAAAGTGCTGGGTGCGGAAATGGGTATTGCACGTGCTGTGGGTGCCATCCTATTTGCTCTGGTGATAGGCATAATTATGCATTTCATTTATCGCAAGGAAGAGGCACAGCGATCAGTAAAAAACAGTCGCGGCTTTGGTGGTGGCAACACTGGAAAGCCGATGAGTTCAATTGTGCCTTTCTTTGTATTAATGGTTGGCGTCTTGGTTTTTGCTAACTGGGCAGCAGCTGATAGCCCTGTTTGGATGCAGATTTATGCATGGAAATGGCAGATCACAGCCGTGCTTTCAGCAGCTTTTGCTGGGCTGTTAATCAGGCGCTGGCAATGGCCGCCTAAACAGTTATTTATACTGGCAATAGTGGTCGTTATTTCAGCTCTTCTGGTACCAACGGCCCCTGAGCTACCTTTTGCCCTAGGTATTGCAGGCTTAATGCTTATAGCAGCCTTGCGTGAACAGGACCGTGAATGGTCAGCGCAAAGCTGGGATTTTGCTAAACAAATTTTACCTTTACTTTTAGGCGGGGTATTTATTGCTGGTTTCGCACTGGGTCGACCTGGCCATGAAGGGATTATTCCTTCTGAGTGGGTCTCCATGGTTGTTGGTGGGAATACATTGTCTTCAACAATAACTGCATCAGTATTGGGCGCGTTAATGTACTTTTCAACACTGACCGAAGTCCCTATCGTTGATGCGCTAATGGGGGCAGGAATGGGCAAAGGGCCAGCATTGGCTTTGTTATTAGCTGGCCCCGCGCTTTCGTTACCTAACATGCTAGTAATTCGAACCATATTGGGTACCGAAAAAACACTGGTTTATTGTGCTCTGGTGGTGGTAATGGCCACCGCAACGGGGTTTGTTTATGGCAACTGGTGGTAATTCCACCTAGTGCTCTTATGTCGTAAGTGAGAATACATAATGAAATTTACTATCTATGGTAGCGGCTGTGCTAAATGTAAACAGCTAACAGCAAATGCGGAAGAGGCTGCAAATGCGAAAGGAGTTAAATACGAAATCGAGAAAATCACCGACACTAACGCCATCATTGATGCTGGTATTATGCGCACACCCGCACTGGCGATTGATGGTGAGATTGTTATTGAAGGCAAGGTTGCTAATACGGATGAGATACAGCATTTGCTTCCCTAGATATCTTCAATTTGATCTAGCGCAACGGAGAGCGCTTTAAAGTGACTTGAGTCGCAAGATTCAGCCTGTGCAAAACTTTAACAGCTACTGCTCAGTGTTTTGGCGCTGAGCAGCTAACACTAAAGAGTAAGAAAAACAGCAAGTTTCAGGACTGAGGGTAAGTGAGGGGTTCTACCCGTATTCTAGGAATAAATATGATGAAAAAGACCTAATGACGGCACCTCTTGCACGGTCAACCAAGAAACATAGTCTTTATCAGGCCCTTGACCACGGCCTTGTTGAATACGACGGATAATCTGTATTTAAGAATCGGCACACGACCTCTTGAATGTAGGTAATTATGGTAACGTATCGGCCGATAATGAACATCACGATCCGAATGCACAATCAGCCCTTTCCTCGCATTCCGGCGGCCATAGACCATGCCCAGGGCATCGGTAATTAGTTGCTCTGTCATGCTCATATCCAGTGACCAGCCAACAATATAGCGTGAGTGAAGGTCCATCACCATTGTGCAAGTCTAGTTTAATTAACGGATCACTTCTAAACTCACACGCTCTGCCCATTTTTTAATTGACTCTTGATTCAGTAATCCTTGGTTTTCAGGGAGTGACTTGGGGTGTGAGATGCGTTTGTAATTATTCTCAAGTGTTCGCGTCAGAAAATAGGTTGGCCACACCAGCGAGTTCTTAATTAACTGTATTTCCAGTTCTCCAACATATTGCTGCGAGTTCAATGATACGTTTTTATGCTTTATCAGCAGGGTTGATAAGCTGCTTGGTTTGTCAGTCGTATCAACCTCGACTAGAGAGTAAAACTGATTACCTTTCTTAATCAGGTGCCATGCAAGGTAACGTGGACTTCCGTCTCTACGTAGGTTTTTAGAATAGCCGTAGATGGCCGGAAGCTTACGAATTTCATGATATGTATGAACGCAATCAGATGTATTTACTAACTGCTGAACCATCGCATCAAACGCTTTAAATTTGTCAGTATAAATATCGGCGTTATCATTTTTTTCGCCAGTTGTGCTGTAGTCGGCAGGCGATAGAATCCCGTGAATACTTGATTCATCCGTACTTACTTCTAGGCTGTTTTTTTCAAGTGGATCTGTTTGTTCTTCTTCTGTTACAGAGCCTCCAGTTCGGGTTTTTCCTGCACTGATACGTGATGTTTTAAATGACTGCGCAAACTCAAGTATCACTGCAGGTGCATCAATCAGTACCTCTTCAAGGTCAGTGTTTGGCTTTTCATCGTCATCAATCGCTGGCTCTGCCCCTGTATGGGGTCTGGCTTTCCCTGAGCGCCCTTGTCCTGGCTGTCCAGTAGCATATCTGGGGTCAACAATATCTACGTGTGCAGGGCAGCTAGAAGGCAGTTTAGAGATGCCATCTATTTCGTAAACAAAGAATGCATTCAAATCTGGCTCATAATGACCGCGTAGTGCTAGCTCTGCTCCTGCTAACGCTGGCGGGTCAAACTGAAAATCCCATAGTCTATATTTATCACTGTCATAACCATTCTTGAGCTGATAAGTAGCAATACTCTCAAATGAATGCCGTGCATCCTCGTCTAATAAAAGCCAGGCGAGCCGTTGTCTGAGTGCGTCATCACTTCGTGCCTTTAGGGGCAAGCTAGAGGTTGGTAATATATTAATCCAGACTTTATTTAGTTCACTTTCCTGCTGGACATCGAATTCTTGGGATAGGCCATTGTGGATTAGCGATAGACGGGCAAGGTAGGCCGTATGCAAAAACAGTACACGAGCCAGCTCAATTTGCGGCAAGAAGTATCGGACTCCATTGAAGTCAAATACAAAGCACCATTGTTTAGCATCGCACGCGCGGTTTACAGCTGGTATAGGACATGCCTTGATCTGCTCTACTTCCCAAAAGCGAGTGCTCGCTATGGTTACACTTCCCGTAAACCCTGCTTGTGGTAATGCCTTGGTTGCATTGAGTACTCGACGCCTTGCCAATATTGGTACTTGCGAAAAACCGAAGTATTGCTTCTGCTGATGAGGAGTTAATTTAACATTAATATTCCAATCTGAGCCCCCATGGCGGCGGAATACAGACCCAATTCCTTTGATTCTGCTATCGTCTTTTAGACCTTTGAACTTCATGCTGTGTACTCATCAATATATCTAAATAAACTCTAGCCTGTTCTGTTAACCGCTCATCACTGAGGGTAGCATTTCTCAGCAGTCGCCATCGTGGCGGCATATCAAATAGGGTTAGTAGGTCATTGTGGGCATTTTGTAAGCGTCGAATTTGGTACTGTGCGACGCTTTCCACGTGATCTGCCAGGAATGAATTGGATAAAGGCATTCGGCTAATATTTTTCTCAACGGTCGAAGCGTTGCCCAATAGTTTGAAAAAGCAGGCTTTAGAACGTCGAGGCCCTTGCGGATTAGATTGCAAGAAAACTGTTAGCTGTCGCAAAGCATGCAAATACTCTCTGTCCCGTTTGTCCCAGTCCACACGTCGACTGGTAGGCTTTGCTTTAGGAGCTGCATATTGGTAGTTGGTATCCAGCAGCCACTCACGGTGCTGACGATACAGCCTAGCGTATAGGGCTTTAGAGTTTTGCCGAGCTTGCTTGGGTGAGTGTAATACTAATAAATTAAGCCAGTCTTCTTGATCAAGTGTCAGATTGATGTGTACTGGCGTTTTAACCTGAACAAGTTGTTGTTTATTACTATTTGTTGGGTATTGACTGGCTTCTTTAATGGCTTCAGTAATTTGCCAGTTATTTCCAAGTAAAGCTTGGTGCACAACAATGTGTTCAAGATAGTTGAAGCTTTTTCGGTGCTTACGAAAGATACACCTGAGCCAGTCAGACTCTTTTGTACTTGAACCTTGTGGCAAAAGCTGATGACTGCTGAGCCATTTCACTGGCCAAGCTTGCAAGACTTTGTCTTTTACTACTTGATGATTTATTTGTGTTTTTCTGTACGTTAAATTGAGTTTGCTGGCGAGGTTGCGATAGTACATTGACCACTGTTCAAAGCTTGGCGAAGTTTGAGCAGGAGACTGCAGTAGTTGTCGTACCTGATGATTGACCCATAGTGACGCTTGGCTGCCAGCGCGCTGTTTAGTCAGAGAGCAATGCTCTGGAGATGCGGCAATAAAATGGTGACGTTCAATAAGCGGCCTAGCAATACGTGTATTAATTAATACGCCATGCTTAGGGCATGCATCGATTCCTTCTGCTTGCCATTCTCTGAGCCAAAAATACTCACCATATTGGTTACGTTGTTCGATTAAGCAGCCTGGGCAGTAGCGGACAAAACGAGGTGTTTGGACTCGTGATGCGGCAACACCTAAAGCAAGCTGGGACGCTCCTTGAGAGCCAATTAGCCATTGCATACACTGTCTACGGCGACCTTCAGGAACAAATGGGGCATAGAGCGGGAATAATGTATGGCTGTAAATCAGTGCTTCTGGAGTGAGTGTGCTGGGTAGCCAGCGTGCAACTTTTTCGATATTACTGGGCAAGTCAATCGTTGCCATAACAGTACGCGATCCAAATACCTCATCCAGTAATTGTTTAGGGCTGATTAGCCCCTGCCGAACACCAGCTCTTGCGATTGTGCTGTACAGCAACTCTTCAGCGTAAGGGACTGGGAAATTCAGCATGCCACTTACCTGAAAGAGTTTACCCACTGCTCAGTATCGAACAATAAGCCTGCTTGTTGTAGTGATTTTTGAATATCCACATCATTGGCGGCTTGAGAGTGCAGGAATCTCAGGTCATCAGACTCTAACGTGTGCCAGTCTGTTTTCTTGATACTTTGTGCTTTTGGAGTTGGAGTTGTTAGCTTCGATTTTACTGTATCAGTATTTTGATACCAGGACAGGATCAATGGCATAAGATCCTTCATGTGCATTTGCGGGTGGTCCTCAAAAGCTCTATTGATCAGCGGTTCTAGTAAATCCGATGCGTAACCCATATCAACCAGCATATTGTGCAGACGGATGGCTTGTTCATTGCCACGATATTTAGCCACTACATCAATACTTTCCTGATGCGAATGTAATAAGTTACTTAATTCCAATATTTTACGATCAACGTCAGGGATCGTCAGGTCTGAGTAACGCGCGATTTTAATAATATCTCCTGATCTCAGAGCATCTATCATCGGGTGAATCGGTTTGAGCTCATCTTCGTATACTCTTTTCATGAGTTCTGGAGTAATGCGCTCGATCTTAGTTACGACCGCTCTGATTTGAGAGAGAACAAATAGCTTGATAACAACATCCATTATCCCTTGGGAAAGATCGTACCAAGTTTCTCTAAGCTCATCAGAAATCACAGGCGCTGCTTTAGTTAGCCACTGATACTTCCAAAGTTGATTGGTGAAAGCCCCCCATTCTGAGCGTGATACATTTTGCTCTGGCAAGGGTTTACTTAATGGCTCCCACAAAATGGAGCCATATCCAGCACCCCGGCGCGCTGAGCGTAAGTCCAGTTCAAAAACAGGCTTAGCTTTTGGTGTGCCTACCATTACAACTGGGACTGATATTTCGTTAACAAGAGTTACAAAGAAATTAAGCATGCGCTCTGAGCCACCCGAGCGCTTGACACTCAGGTGCTGAATTTCATCTATCACAAGAAGGCCAATCGCATGAGTGTTTGCAGTATGTGCCATCATTGCAATCAAAGTTTCTACACCGTGGCGTTTTTCAACGTAGCGGCGTACATAGTTAGTGCCCAGTATTGCGTCAATTTCTCTGAAAAAGTTATGACATAGGCTCTTTAGAGAACCGTCATGCGGGCAATCAATTTTAAGAAATACAATTTGCGTGAAATTGTATTTTTCGTGATAAAGCAGTTGTGGGTAAGTTGCTAGAATACGATTTAATGAGCTTGTCTTACCAGAGCCTGAGCAGCCAATAAATGCCATGCTTTTAGCAGTTGATTCGACATGCTCAAAGCGGAAAACACCCAGGTCACCTTGCATGACACGTTCGTAACCGTTTTGGATATGGGTATTTAAATCGCCATTAGCTAAGTTTCTACCGACATAACCTTGGCGAAGCAAAACAGATAGCTTTGATTCTAACTCTATATGGCGCGATAACGGTTGAAAAAAGCTATCTAACAACTGAGAAATGACGTGAATACGAGTCTGAACATCAAGATAGATATCGTTCGGACGAAATGTAACTTTGCCTGAGAGCCCATCTCTTAACTGAGTCCGATCGAGTATCGGTGGTAGTGCTTCAATAAGAGGGTTTCCGTCATACTGGCTGACTCCAGTCTGATGATATATGGCTTGAAGCATGCCTTTTGGTAGAGTCATTCATCATCTCCAAATAACTCATCAAGAAAATTAGGATAAGCAGCGTCTTCAGGCGGATTATGTAAGTATCTGACGTCGGCTTTTGGTTTTGAATCAGTAGTTTTAGAGTCGGGTCGGCGTTGCTGCCGTTCAGCATTGCGAGCCTCCAATCTGCTTTTCTTAATCCCAGCCAACGTTTCAGTTTTCGAGTCACCAAAATAGGCAGGACGCAGCTTTTCTGCGGCCCTGATTGTTTTATCAATTATATTTTCTAGCGCTCTCTTATTTTCTTGTTCAGACAGTTTGGCAGTAGCTATTGCTTTTTTCTGCTGTTGTTTGCTTGCCCACATCTCCCACATGGACTTGCCTCTGAACTCTCTGGAGCGATCTGTTAACAAACATTCCCAATAATCTGGCTGGCCCTTATCAGGGAAAACATAAATCACATCAGCCACTGCTGGGTCGTAAGCTGCTATAAAAGAGCTTGGACGCTGCTGCCGTGTTCTATGGAGCCAGCCCGTCTCGACTAACTCCCTGCAGGTATAATAAGCACCAAAACATTGGATACCATAATCTGATAGGGTCACTTTCTGGCGAGGAAGCAAGGCGATTTTCAGTGCAGCTGCAGAGGTGTTTCGTAGACGGCCACTGCGATTCTGAATACCCCAGCGCCAAATATTAATCGGAATAGGTGCCAGCGTGTCGGGCATCTCTGGGTCACGATCATATTTAACTAAAACAGAGTGTTGGTTGCGCTGAAGAATGGAGCCAATAATGATTTTAGTGAACTCATGTAGCGTAAGAGTTGCATCTAAGCGGTAATCTTTTCCGCCACGTTTCCTTACGATATCTCCAGTCACCACACCCGGTGCAAAAGGTTTAAAATCAGCTTGTAGGGTTTTAAAACTGCGCTCAACAATACCTTTAGCATCGCCTCGATAAGGAGGCGTGTTTTCAATTCTCACGCCAAATGCTTGCTCAAGAGATTCAATTTGATACCCGAGTAGCTCTCCCCTGTCTGCTAAAATGGCATCAGGGATACCTATCGAAGGCCAATCTTCTGGCTCAATATTATAACCGTATGATTGACACAACTGTACTTTGTCAGTCATCGCATTAACTAGAGCTAACATGGCTGTAACGTACGAAGGGTTCTCAAGGCCGACATAGAAACCAGCAATTAGCCTACTGTAGACATCAACAACAGCGTATAACGTTGGGCGACCGATAATGCTTTTTCGATCAGCCGATAGAAGATAAATATCTGCAATGGTGGCATCAATTTCGTATCGTGCACCTGGGCCATGAACACCAGCTGTCGCTGTACCCTGCAGTGGCTTGATATCCTTATGGTAATTGATCTTATTTGCTCTCAGGCGAATACGATCTGGCCGGATATATTCGCGCTCATAAAAATGGCGTAATTGTCTGATTGTTGGGAAGTTCTCTTTGAGCTCATCAGGGTTTGCGACTTCAAACATATCTTCAAAGCGGCGATGTGCATAAGGCAGAGAATGGCTTTTCTCTGTTAAATAATAACGATCCAGCACAATACGGAACATGCGCTCAATGCTGCTATCAATAATTGCTCCCGTTCCAGGGGCTATACTTCTTGGACGGCCTAGTTTTTTATCTGACGCTGCACGCTTTGTGCCACGAGCACCTGAATTATTGTAGTCAGGTAAAAGAGCGTTTGGTGTACAGCCACGTTGCCAGTACTGGCGCAGGTATGAGTACAAAGTCTTTTTAGCGGAGCCGGATGCTTCAACAGCTTGCTGTATTAAGGCGCCTCTACCCGATCTATAATAAATATTAGGATGATTTATTAGTGTCTCAATGGCAGCAAGGCGCTTATCACGGACTTTCTGCGCAGCTGAACCCTGTTCTGGTAATTGTGCCGCAAGATACAAAAAAGGGTCCTCAACTCTTCTTAAGGTTTCAGATAATATTTCTGTGTCAACTTCTGATAAAGGTATTTGCTCTGGAAAAGCTTTATCAGAGTCAATATCTATCCAAGTATATTGAGTATCGGAGACGACAAGAATTCGATAGCGAATATCTGCATACATGACAACATCATTGATTCGCAGCATAGCGCTCCCTCAATGAATGTATGTCGGATGAGGCTTGCAGCTCACTAACGCATAAAGATGACCAGTGCTTGGTAATATCAAATAAGAAAACTCGTAAAGCTAATAGCGAGCGAATTTTTTGTAGTGATTCGCCGGGTGCCAGTGAGTATGCTTGGTCAAGGATCATTGCTGCTTGTGAAATCTGTAGGGTTGGATTCTGCAGGAAAAAATTTAAATAGAATGCCGCCATAGCTAATGTGCTTTCAAGTTCATCGAGGGCAACCTGCGCGGGATAAAGCCAAGCAATATTTTGTATGACTATCTTGGGTATTTGTTGCTCTGTTAGTAAATACCATGGGATATTTTTCTTAGCCCAATACCGTCGCTCAAGCTCTAGCTTCTCTATCGTTCTGGGGTTGTATAGTTCAGCTGATGTTTTAACTTGTATAGCTATTCTTGGTTGGCGCAACATATTCGTATCAATGAGAAAGTCACTAGACATAATCTGCACTTGCCCTTTAAGCGCGGGGTGGCGAATACCTGCTTGTTCTGCAAGCTCAAGGGTGTCTTCTAACCTGAGAGGATATTGCTCACGTATATCGGTAGCGAATGGGTTCCAGTCAAACAAAAAGAAAGCTGCTAACTCTAAATCTGAAAGCAGGTGGTGGGTACGCTGCGTTTGAAATCCCCAGATGCGATGGGAGCGGCCAGAAGAGGGTAAATCTCTGACCGTTAGCCAAGGTTGATAGTCTTTACCGGAGCCAGCTCCACGCCCTTGTTTTATCCATTTCAAAGAACGTGAGTCAAGTGTGCTGCTTGTCATGCTCCACACCTCAATTTTGAGCATTAAATGTATAGAGCAAGTTACCAATTATATTGTCAAGTTACCAACTTTATTGTTCAGTTACTAACTTTATTGTCATGCCACAAGAAAATGTGGGCGGACAAAATAGTTGGGAACTGGGAGGGGTGAAAATGGGGTTTTTAAGGATTATTTAGGGGAGAGTGACAAAATAGATGGGAACTGGGTGTAGCGTCGCAAGCTAATGCGAAAATTAAAAATGACAAAATAGTTTGGAACTAGATTTCACTTATCTGGTTAACTAATCTAGCTAACCTGCCGCTCAGCTTAGTACGATCCTATATCCAACTGATCATAATCCTTTCATCAGTATCCCAAATTAAATCCCCCTCCTAGACTGCCTCACCAACACTTTACAGTGATCCCGTATTTCCGGACAGGTGATTGATTTTTTTCGCTTGTACAGGTGTTAAGCCACAGTTATCTTGATGTAGACATTATGCATTGTAATAGCCCATTAACATGCGCTAAGAGCATAAATTAATATACAGTAACAAGCATTACGATGTGCTAATGTTTGGAAAGCAGCCTCCTCCACCCACAAATAATTACAAATGACCCCTTTCCGCTATAACTCCGATCTCACCAGCGGCTCGCTACAAACCCGAAAGTGTCGCATTATTACTGGCTTGTTACTCCAAGAGCTTGATGAAGCTGCCTGGGATAAAGCCATGTATGAGGAAAATGTGCTTCAGAAACGCACGCAATCTACGGTAAGACGTATTTCTTCAGCGCTTAGAAAACGCCTAGAACACCTAAGCTCTGACTTTTGGGCTTTTGCGTTTTTATGTTAGGCATTGTCTGGCAGCTGGAGGAAGTGTAATGACCATGAATGGTCACTGTGATTAACAGTATCTTGCTTAAACTTATCTGAACAATGGTAGAACTGGCTCATATTTATCCCCTCTATGATTTTTATCTTTTTCACCATAAAAAGTATCAGGGGCTACTCAGGGCTACATAAAGATATTTATCTACTTTTACTGATTGATAAGTAGCATCAGTCCATCCGCAGGACTGGTGGTGCCGGCAAAATGCTGACCCAACACATGCGTATAGATTTGCGTGGTCTTAACATCGGTATGCCCTAAGAGTTCTTGCACAGTGCGAATATCACGCCCCGCTTGTAATAGATGCGTAGCAAACGAGTGACGAAATGTATGACAAGTGACACGCTTGCTAACGATGCCTGCTTTTTGTACGGCTGCCTTCAATGCCTTTCGCGCAACGGAGTCATGCAGATGATGGCGGCATAATTTGCCGTTATACGGGTGGTTGCAGAGCGTGCTGGAGGGAAAGACAAACATCCACGCCGCTTGTCGATAAGCAGAAGGGTATTTGCGATCTAAAGCAAAAGGCAGCGATGGCCCTACGCCTTGTAAGTTGTCGTCTTGCTGAATAAGCCGCGCTTGCTCAATGAGTTGTTTTATTGCTGGGATTAGGCGCGTGGGCAGTAGGCTGTTTCTGCTTTTCCCACCCTTACCGTCATGCACAGTGATGCAGCCATTATCAAAATCAAAATCTTTAACCCGCAAACGCAAGCATTCATTAATGCGCAAACCTGCACCATACAGCAGCGCAAAAATTACTTGGTTGCGAGTATCCATAACCTGCAAAATGCGTTGCACTTCATTTGCAGAGATAACAGAGGGTAGCCGTCTAGGTTTGCTTGCAGGTATATAATCAATATCGCCCAACGGCTGTTGTAAAAACCTGTTGTACAAAAAAGCTAGGGCATTTAAAGCGATTTTCTGCGTGTTTATGGCTACATGTCTGCTGTTTGCTAAGCTGGATAAAAACAGCCTGACCTCTTCACTGCCCATGGTCTGAGGATGACGTTTTTTGTGAAACAGAATAAAACGCTTAATCCAGTGCAGGTAAGTTTTTTCAGTTTTCAGCGCATAACCTTTTTGCCGCATATCCGTGCGTATAGAATTTAAAAATGGACTGTTAGACATAAAACGCTCCTTGTCTTGCAACTGTCTGCCTATACAGCCTATTCTAGCTGGGATTTAAAAAAGTGCCTGTTTTTTACGCCTAGAGATGCTTGTTTACCGGTAGAGTTTTAATTTAATGCTAAATAAATTAAAGTGTTATGAGTTCTTTGGGTGAGATAATGTGCATCGTGCAAGCAGGATAGACGGCATGCACGATTTGTAATAACAGAGTGTCTTATATTTTTAAAGAAAGTCTATTTAATACAAGTGATTATATTAATTAACGGTAAGCATCAGCGGGTGACAAAACGAGCATGCTTACTAATAAAATGTTATGCCAAATAATAGTACTAAGGAGAAACCATGAAAAAGATTGAAGGAAAAGTAGCCCGTCAAATCCATTTTGTGAATTTTGCAGCAATGATGCCTATTTGGATATTTGTAGGATTTATTGCTGGTGCTGCTCTTGGCATCTGGCTGGAAAACTGGGTGGTTTTCTGGGTTGGGCTTGTGGGCTCCCCCTTGGTTTTCAATTACATGGTTTCATCTAAGCGAATAAATAATATTAATGCTGCGTATCAGTATATGAGTGGCGCTGTTACAGGGAAGTTGAAAAATGCAGATTATTACAATACGGGTGAATACGGTGCAATCGCAGTAGATGCGAAAAACAAGGAAGTATCAGTTATAAGTGCAGATCAAAAATTCAAATTTAAAGAGCCATTTGTATTTAATAGCGAAAAAATACGGAACTATAAGTCCTACGCACCAGGATACAGTACGTGGGACAGTGTTGGCAGGACAGATGCTATGACCCAGAACGACATGTTAAACAAAAATCTCAAAGCCAAAGCCAAAGCACATGCTGAATCTGGTCTATACATAGACCTCGATGATGTTTCCAAACCACAAATATTTGTCCAAATGGAATATTCTGAGGCGGAGAAATGGTTGCTTATCTTTGAAAAACTACTTAATGGTACTCTTGAATCGCAGCCCACCCCAATGCTATTTCCTCAAGCGCAGTAAATTGCATAACAATGCGCTGCACTCGGACAAATTTTCCGCTGCGCTCCAAATTTTCCGGTGAGCGCGGCGTTATGCAAGAGTCCCCACAGTTCTAAAGGAAACGTATGTTTATAATTGGAAAAACAAGACAGTTGACTGAGCTAAAAACAGTCGTTCAATCAAGAAAAGTGGAAAGGTCTTCGGTTTCAATTTTGTGTATTGATGATCAGGGGCTTGAATATGAACAAATTATTAGAAATCACAATTTTAATATTCGAGTTTTGAACGATATTGAGGATATTAAAGCCGTTAGTGATTACCCCGTGGTTATTTGTGATATCAAAGGCGTCGGCAAGAAGTTTGGATCGAAATATGAAGGGGGACATATTATTGAAGAAATCAAGAGTCATTACCCCGAAAAAGTTGTGGTTGCCTATACAGGCCAACAATTCGACGCAACATACAATAAGTTTTTCTCCTTAGCAGACTTCACATTAACTAAAGATGTAGATTCAGATGCATGGGTATCTTTGCTTGATCAAACAATTAATAAAGTGGTTTCTCCCATTGAGCAATGGAAGCGGATGAGAAATTTTCTTCTTGAAAAAGAAGTTCCAATTAAAGTTGTTTTTCAGCTAGAGCAAGAATTTATTGAGGCGGTATTAAAAGGCGATAAAGATAAGTTTGCGAAAGAATCTACTGTTAAAGGCTTGGAGGGTGATATTAGAGCTGTCATTTCCAGCTTCATTGCTAGTATTTTGTTTAAAATGGTGTTCGGAGCATGAGCAAAATATCAGCAATACCAGTGTGGAATGAGGAATCAGAACAGTTGGAGGGCGGCTGCTTTTCAAGCGTTCCCGATGTATGTTCTAAACAAAAGAAGAAAACGTGTAAAAAACACTATGAAAGGATAAAAACTTTAAAGGGATTTCATGAATGCCCTGCTGGACTTTCTTCATATAATTCTGGTGAAAACATATATTCTGGGGTGAGAATATCTGGGCACTATACTAAAAACAAAATAAAAAACTCTAACGCCTTTCTTCCAGCAATACCTCCGAATGTTATTTTGGAAAGCGTAGCAAATTCGAAGTCAATCGAGCGCGAACTTTTCGAAAGTGAAGTTCAAGCAGAATTTGATAAGGATCTTGTAGACTTCTGTCTGCATGAGGTCAGAAAATATAATTTGATCATTAAGCGGAGCTCTGAAGAGTATCTGACCGCTAAAGACACATCTAGTTTAGATTATGAAAAGCTAATGAAAACAGTATTTGCATCAAGCTCTTCAATTACAAACCGTCTTAATATATACGATTTTGAAAGCAACCCAAAAATCATTACTGCATCTACACCGTTCCAAGCATCAGTGTTTCAGAAATTTCAAAAAGCTTCGCATTGCTTGGAGATATATGCAAGAGACGCTGGGGTTAGAATTTCCCCCTTTAGAGGGCGACTTCATACAAATATAGATATGTTTCCAATATTCGATTTCGTACCTCATGTAATATTAGAGAACGCTATTAAATATTCTCCTACCAACCAAACTATTGATGTGTTTTTTGACGAGTACAGTAATTCTTTCGATATAAAAGTCGAGTCGATGGGGCCTAGCCTAAAAAACAAAGAAAAAGTAAGAATATTCGACAAGCGATTTAGGGGGAATAATGCTGAACTCGTTGATACAAGTGGGGGCGGCTATGGGCTCTATTTTGCGAAACTGATCTGTGAGCTACATAATATTGACCTTTCAGTAGAGGTTGAAGAAACAAATACTAGGTTAAACAATATTCCTTATTCAAAATTTACTTTTATCATTTCATACAATAAATTGCATAACAAAGCATTGCAGCGGACAATCCGCTGAATGCGGCGTTAGGTATTTTCATTACGACTCGGAGAGTAATCTAAATGGCAATTGGAACAGTCGATATAAAAATTCTTTGGGGGAGAGCGGGAGGAAGATGCTCGAAACCAGGTTGTGATGAAGATTTAACTGCTCTAGTGGCATCGGGTAACTACGTAGTAGGAGAAATGGCTCACGTTATTGGTAGCAAACCCACTGCTGCTAGAGGCACTCCCGAGGGTGGAGCTGATACATACAACAATTTGATTTTGCTCTGCCCGACACACCATACCCACATAGATAAAGCCCCAGAGGGAACATATTCAGTTGAAATGCTCCATGAATGGAAGCGAAACCATGAAGCAGAAATAAATAGTGCTGGAAAGGCACCAAGGTTTGATAGCTTTACTAAGTTACACATCGCGGTTGCACGACTACTTGCCAATAACAAGGCTACATTTGATGCACTAGGTCCAATGAGCGAAGCCGCTCAATCAGACCCAAGTTCTAATGCATACTTGGTATGGGAGTTGCGGAGAATCGACAAAATATTGCCTAACAATAGAAAAATATTAAACCTTATCGACGCAAACGAAGATCTTATCGAGGATATGCTTACTATCAGAGCTATCGAAAAGTTTCGCGTGCACGTAGAGTCATATGAGAAGCACGTATATCAAAGGTTGGATTCCTATCAGCTATTTCCTACAGAGTTTTCAGAGGTGTTCTCATAATGTCTAATGGTTCAAACTCATGGGGTGTGAGTTACAGTCGAATTGCGTGGCTAGAATCGGCTATCAAATCTCATGGTAATGTCATTCGTTATTCACGTCATGACGATATAATTATGAAATTCGACAGAAAAGATGGCAGTTCAATTACATTAATATGCCTTGACGAATATACGCTAGGGGAAGCCATGGTTCACCGAGTTCTGAACGAATTTCCAGAGGTCAATTTTATATCTGTAGGAGGCAATTGGAACGGATATACGAGAGAGGCAAAACAGCTTTGTCTATCCAACAGTATTGGCCTCTTCAACTCAAGCGAGTTAACAGGAGCTTTGTGGAAAAATGAGTTTTGGTTGTATCACCAAAGAGATGATGACGGAAATCCAATCTATCCATACAAAAAACAGCAATCTGCTTAGCGTTTATGGTTTTGGCTCATTTTTTCGAAGTGGCCACGCTAATGATTGTGACTTGTTGCTCGTAGTTAAAAATGACGCATCAAACTTAGGTAAACTCCATTCGGATTTGTCTAAAGAGTTCTTAGAGTTGGGTTTAAAGCTGTCAATTGATTTTGATTTGACTGTTCTTACAGAGCGCGAGCACAAGTCATCTCCACTTAAAGAGCATGATCGGTTGGTGTTAATCGTTGGCTAACGAGGCACAAATACCTAACAAAAAAATTAACACGGACATCAAACGCTGCGCGGATTTTTGGGGCTTGCCGCTTCGCGTCACTGTAGCCCAAAAATCCACTCCGGTTTGCAGCCGGTTATTTGAGCGTTATGCCCTTTGAAGAACTGAGTAAAATTCGACCTAAATGGTTTTAACTGAGAGAGTTATGCAAAAAGCTAAAAAATCGCCTTCTAGTTGCGAGCGAGAAATAATTAATAGTGATTTCTCAGAGAAACTTGAGGCGTACAAAGGTAGTTCAGCGACAACCCCATTATTAATGCTTGGTGATTCGCTACGAGTTCTGAAAGAACTCCCTGATTCATTGATAGATTGCGTAATAACGTCGCCACCTTATTGGGGAAAGGTCACATAATGACTCGAATTCTCGGCATAAAGAGATGACACAACGTGCGTATGCGTCTAGCCTGCTTAGTCTTTCAAATTAGTCAAAGCTGCTATAACTCTCAGCCTAACCATGCTCAAGAAAATGATGTTATTGAGGATTAGCTAATTCACTAACAGCTGATTAAAGTAACTAGGGTTTCAGTCATTCCTTTAATGCGTAAATTGCTCTCTAACCACTCTCTCAGCCCACCCCTCCATATCCTCTCTCGATACTTGCAGCTCCCCCAACCTCTTTGGATGATTCACCCCTCTATGCCCGTCTTGTCCATATAATTGATCAAACAAACTATTTGGCCAATTCAATGAGCTCTTCACCACTCCACGCCGTATCTTTTCAAAATCATTCCGCCATGTTTCGCTATCAACGCCACTCAACACTTTGGTAGAAAGCATTTTCACCCCATCCGATGCATCCACCTCTAGCAATACAAATTCACTGCCATTACGTTGCACCCCAACGGCTTTAATCACTCTTGGTGAGCCATCTTTACACAGATGTAATCGGCTACGCCCAACTTTTGGCAAAACCAAGGTTTCTTCAAAAAGCACCCGACATGCAAATTTAATTTTTAGAATTGAAATTAACTCATTAAAGGCTGCAAAACGATTGGCAAAAATAGAGTTGTAATTGGTTGCATCCTGCTTCCCACCCACATCTGCCGCTGCTAGGGCACCACCTAAGTGTGGCTCATCAGTACTAACCAAATTACTATTTTCACTTGTTGTTGCTTCTTCTTTTTCTAAAATAGTTTGGCTACTTTTTCTTGCCCTGCGAGATTTTTCAATTCGACTAGGTCTACTAAAACTTATCCATGTCGGCTCAGCCTCTATGACTCGTGTGTCTGTGTCTATATTGGCTGTTTCCTCATCGTCCAACTGTAGATGCTCATCATCAACAACTGACTTTGTTGAAACCGCTATGTGCTGCGCACTACCATCACCTGCCTCCTTTTCCTGAAAAGAGGCATGGCTAATAGCTGTTGTGCTAGGAAGCATAGCGTTGATTTCTAAACCTACTATTTCCTCAACTAAATAATCCTTATCCTCGTTAGAAGAACGTCCTTTTACATGTAATTTCCAACCCTGCATGGGCGGAGGGTCAAAGCTAAAGCACCAGCTTTCAACGCCGTTCTTAATTTCTCTAGTTTGTTGATAGTACCTAAAAATACTTTCATACGAATCCATAACATCTTGATCCGAAAACAACCAAACCAAAAGCTGCACTACGGCCGACTGCTCTAACGCCCCTTTAGGAAACGATGAACTGGGCAAGATCCTTATCTCTAAATGATCTCGCTCAACCTCATACTGAACGTCGAACTCTTGCTGTAAAGCGGTACTGCTCAAACAGCTTCGACAGAAATAGGAGTTAATTAAAAATAATGACCGAGCTAGCTCTAACTGTGGGATGTGATAACGAGTCTTGCTATATGGTGTTTCAGCTTCGTAAATAAATGAACTCTGCGCTCCATCCTTGTTGCGTACGGAAGCAAAGGACGAGAGATTAGGAAAATCGATTATTTTGGCTCGTTGAAGATCCGATGCTTCAAACTCAATCACACGATCCGCCTTATTTATTTGCTTTGTTGTACTGTTAACCACCTTAGCTCGACTTAATAAAGGCAAATGAGTAAATCGAGTCCATTTCCGTTCTTGCATTGGATTAAACCAAACAAAAATACGCCACTCCTTATGACCCGAGTTACGGAATAAATGACCAATATGTACAACCTGCACATTGTCATTAAATGTAGCTAGCCTAACCACTCACTCTTCCCCATAAACCATTTCCAAGAATCTTTGTGCTTCCTCAGTTATCCGCTCTTTAGATAACGTTGCACTTCTTAATAATCGCCAGCGCCTAAGCTCAACATCTTCCTGTTTAAGCTTAATAAAAGCTTGGCTAATCCGTCTAATTTGATAATCTTCCACACTCTCTGAGTAATGCTTTAAGCAAAGCGCTACCAAAGGCAGTTTCTGTAGATTTTTTGCAAGAGAGGTTCCGTTAGGAGTTTGCTTTAACAGCCAGCTCGATGTCGCTCTTGGGTGATCAAGGCTACTATCTAAACGCTTTATGATTCTTAGCAGTTGTCGTACAGCTATTCGATCTCTTTGTCCCCAGTCAACTCTAGGGGCGGGTGCCAGACGCTCTTGTTGATGCTGTTGATTCCAGTGAACTAGCCAATCCCTGTCATGTCGGTAAAGCCAAGCGTATAGCGCTCCACCCTCTAAAGACTGTCTTGCCGCCTTAATTCCTTGGTAGTTATGCACTAGTTGCTGCCAGTCTTTATGCTTAACAGATAAATCTTCAGAGTTAGGTTGCACAGACTGGCTGACAGGTCTTGTCGCTATAGAGTGCTCAGTAATAGCACTTGCCTGCTGTAGCGCTTCTATAACCGTTAGTTTTGGCAATAAGGCTTGCCACACAATACTATGCTGTAAATAACTAAAGGCTTTTCTATGCTTACGGAATATACTTTTCAGCCAACACGTGTCCTTGTTCTCTGCCAACTTTAAATCCAGTTTCTCTAGTGCCTCATCACTAAAAGTCTGCCTCACCCTCTCCGCCACCAAGTCATGACGAATGTGCTTGCTTTTGGTTAGCCCTAGATCCTGCGCTAAGCGCTGATAAAACAGCGTCCACTGCTCAAGGCTTGGGGAAAGCTCTTGCGCTCGTGGAGCATCTAACAGAGGGGCTATATAAGCAGCTAGTGCTGTTAATTGAGATAGGGAGTCTTTGGGGTAGTCTGAAAGCAGCTCAGTATGACCCAAAGCCCAAAATTGATGTCGGTGATCATCTACAGCTCTATCAAAGAAGACTAAAGCACCGTGTTTTGGACAATATGGCAAAGCGGGCAAATACCAATCTCGTTGCCAAAAGGCTTCCCCATACCTATTTAGCTGAAGAGCAACGCAATCAGGGCAGTATCTAAAGCGGTTATCGCTCTTAACTCTAGAAGCAGCGACTCCTAGCATTAAATGCACCGCACCTTGCGCTTGGTACTCCATTAACCGAATAGCTTCGTCTCGGCGCTCCTTGCCTACAAACGGAGCATATAAAGGGAATAAGGTATGCTCATAAATAAGCTGCTGAACAGCGTAACGTCCTGTTTGATGTAGATGTCTTGCTATCACACCTAAATGCGAGGGCAGACCTAAGGTAGCGACCACCTTGCGGTTGCCATACACCTCATCCAACAGCTGCTTAGGACTAACAATCCCTTGATAAACGCCTGCCCGTGCAATAGTGCTATAAATCAGCTCATTCGAGTACGGAACAGGAAAGTTTCTCATGGCTAGCCTGCTTGTTTAAATAAGCTCGCCATATCCACTATTACCCCTTTCCCTTTTAACCGTTCATGCATGGTTTTTTCAGGTTGGCGTTGTGAATAGATATAACGTAAATCCGTATCAGGCAAGCTATCCCAGTCGCTGGGCTTGACTACCTTTATAGCCGAAACCTTTTTACTCTTGGAGGGCTTTTCTAGTTCTGACACTACCGTTTCGCCTTCCATCAACCACTGCAAAACAAGAGGCAGTAACTTTTGTCTTGTCATCGTTGGATTCTGGCTAAACGCTTTTTTAATAGTGGGAATTAACAAGCTTGAATCGTAATCCTCTTTCAGCATCAGATATAAATGACGCTGATCTTCAGTATCTAAATCGTGAAGGGCTTTTTCTTCTGGTGTTTGTTCTTGTATCGCTGCGATATCTAGCTGAAGTTGGATTAACCGTTTGTCAATCTCGGGAACGACTAGATCAGAATAACGAGCAATGCGTTCTGGGATACCCGAGCGTAGGGCCTCTAGCATGGGATGAACGGGTTTCAATTCATCTTGATACACTTGCCGCAATAAACCAGAGGTAATACGCTCATTGCCTAAAGCTAGCGCACGGAGCTGTGCGAGTACAAAAATCTTTACTACAATGTCCATCACTCCTTGGCTTAGCTCATGCCATACATCACGGACCTCATCCGATAACAGCGCATCTTTGCGTTGTAAAAGCTGTAATTGCCAAAGATTATCCGTAAAGGCGATCCACTCTTGATTGGGCTTTCCACGTTGTGTTTGTTGTATAGGATCCCAGAATATAGCTCCAAACCCTGCCCCTCTACGGGCAGACCGCAAATCAGCCTCAAAAATCTCTCGTGCTTTAGGGGTACCAATCAACATCACTGGTACGCCAATAATATTCACCATCGTCACAAAAAAGTTCAGCATCTCTTGAGATCCACCCGAACGAGAGCGGCTTAAATGCTGAATTTCATCAATAACCAACAACCCTAAAGCATGAGCATTGGCTATTTGCGACATCAAAGCCAACATGGTTTCTATACCATGACGTTTTAAGCCATAACGACGCTCATAGTTCGAGCCTAAGGCTCGATCCAGCGCTCTGAAAAAATTCAAGCAAATTTCTTTTAGCGATCCATTATGCGAGCAGTCTATTTTCAAATACACCACCTGCTCTATATTGAGCTCACGATGGTAAATCACCTGAGGATACGTGGCTAGAATACGATGAAGAGAAGTCGTCTTCCCACTACCAGAACAACCAATTAACAATAAACTTTGTGCCGTGGACCGAGCCTCCTCAAAGCGAAATGCCTCTAACTCTCCCTTTTGAACACGCTCGTAGCCATTTTGTAAATGCCTTTGCAAATCACCTGTTTTAGGATTTCTACCTACATAACCACCTCGAATCATGACCGAAATACGCTCACTCAGTAGCAAATGAGTACCTAATGGCTGAAAATAGTCATCTGGAGTACGGCAAATGGTATGGGCTCTGATAACACGAGGCTTTTGCAAGTCAGAGGAAGTAAGCTGTAAAGAGGATTTCAGTGATGCAGCACTATTCACTGACTCTTGTAATGGTGGTAAGGCCTCGATAAAAGGATTACCACGATAAGCCTCTACCCCCGTATCACGATAAACCGCTTGAATCTGGGTAGCACTCATGACTCATCCTTTTCTGGTGGATCCTGAAATAATTCAGGCACGTATGTGGGTAGGCTGTAATCTTCTTGATCATCCACTTCCACTGCGTTGAAAGGAATAACTTTAGCCTCATCACCTGAAGAGCTTGGCTTCAAATGCTCCGCACGTTTTTTACGCTCTGAGGTCACGGCTTCTTTTTTATTGATTTTAATCTGCTTAATACGTGTTGATTTGGACTCAGTAGAACTAGGTGTTAGCTTGTTCGCTTTCTGAATGGTTTGCTGAATAAACGCCTCAAGCTCCCTGCGTTTAGTTAACTCATCCTGCTTCGCATTGGCTTTATTGTGTTTTTCTTGTGCCTGTATATCCCATACATCCCAAAATGAGAGGCCTTTAAACTGCCGACTACGTTCCGTTAGATTACAGCGCCAAAATACACGGCTGCCAACTTGCGGAAACAAATAAATCGTATCAACCAACACTGGGTCATAAGCCGCTTCTAAATGTTGAGGTCTAGCTATATCAGTGCTCCGCTGCAACCAACCCTCACGTAGAATCTCTGACCCCGAGTAATACAACCCCCACAAATTAACGCCAAATGAAGAAATAGAGACCTTTCGGCGAGGTAGTAACGCTACTCGCAACAGCTCTTGCTCCACAGCCCTTAAACTACCTGTACGATGCGGCATACCCCATTGCCATAGCTGGACAGGAATAGACGGTAAATCCGTAGGAAAATCAGCATCCCGATCGTATTTATCCATCACCAAATGGTTATTTCTGAATAGGATCGTGCGCAAAATAATTTGTGTGAACTCAAATACCGACAGAGATGCATCCAACCTATAGTCTGTTTCACCATGGCTTTTGATCCGACTGCCCTCCACAATGCCTGGCGCAAAGGATTTAAACTCGGCTTGTAGTGTTCTAAAAGTGCTTTCCACAATGCCTTTAGCATCACCACGTCTAGGTGGAGCACTTTCTACTCGTACATTAAAACTTGAGACTAAGGCTTCGACCTGATGACTCATTAACTCACCACGGTCCGCTAGCAACACATCTGGCAAACCTATACACGGCCAGTCTGAGCTACTAATCTCAATATCATGCTGGGCACAAATCGCCGTTTTGTCAGAGCAAGCATTTATAAAAGCCTGCATCGCCACCACATAAGACGGATTTTCAAAGCCGATATAAAAGCCCGTGATCATCCGACTAAACACATCAATCACAATGTAAAGCGTTGGTCTTCCTATGATTTTTTGGCGATCATGATGATCCACTAAATAAATATCAGCAATCGTGGCATCAATCTCATAACGACTACCAGGGCCTAATGCTTGAGAGGTTGCTGTGCTACTTAATGGTCGTACATCTTTTCTATATATCCCTGCTTTAACTCTAGACTTTAAGCGCTGAGCTTTAGGATATTCTCGATCATAAAAATAACGAAACTGACGTAGCGTTGGATAATCCTCTTGGGGAATGCGAGGAAAATACTGAGCAAACAAGTCCATAAATCGTCTATAGGCAACGGTGGTCTTTGTACCTTTTTGATTTAACAGGTGCTTTTCTATGGTCAGCCTAAAAAGCCGTTCAATCTCGGGGGTAACCTTGGTTCCTTCACCCTTACCATACACTCTGGCTCGGCCAATTTTTGCTGTTCCTGTCGCTGAACGTCTTTCCCCTGGTGCACCGCTGTTTTTGTAGTCTGGAATTAATGCATTAGGCGTTTGACCACGCTGCCAATAACGGCGTAACAACTTATAAACTGTAGCCTTAGTAACCTTATATTCTTGGACCACATGCTCAACGAGTTCGCTTCTGACTTTAGGGTCGAAACGATCCTTACTATTAATAATAGGAAGAATTTTTCGATAACCCTCCTCGCGCTTCTGGAAGCTGACAGAATCTACAGACGGCTCTTCTAAATCAAGATGTACATAAGGGTCATCAGTTCTAACTAAGCGGCCTTCATCTAAATACTGCATTAGCAACAACTCAGCCCTAGCTTGTGGAACTCCTTTATCAGCGCTTATTTGCATCCAGACAACTTGGCCATCCTCTATAGCCAAAATACGATACGGATCATTATCAAATAGCACAACCTCATTAATTTGCCACATAGCGCAACTCCTCCATATTCACTACTTGGCTAACACAGAGATCTGCACACTTATTTGCCCTGAAAGACTTATAAATATTGAACTTAATAAAACCATTTGCGGTTAAGGTTCGTATCTCACTCAATGTTTTGCCTAGCTCCAAATCATAAGCAATATCAACCTGCTTACAGACATTGATAATGTTTTTATCTCCTTTTTCTTGCAGGATATGGGCCAATGGAGGTAGTTGTGCTAAAAGCTCCGCAGAAACTTCTTCTGTTTTCACTGAATAAAGCCATTCAATATTTTCTTTTACTACGGGATTTATTTCTTTATCAGTAAAAATGAACCAAGGAATTTGCTTTTGCTGCCAATAACGACGCTCTAGTTCTAGTTTTTCTAAGGTACGCTCGTCTTGTAAGGCTGCTGCAGGTTTGACTTGAATAGCAAACTGCTCAAAAGGACCATCTTTGCAGTCCACTAAAAAATCAGTAGACATAACCTGATCTACACCGCGAATAGCAGGATGCTTAATGCCACTATCTATTGCAATCTGCCTGGTATCACTAGGTAATAGGGGGAACTGCTCGCGTATATCTAGCACGCTGCTCTCCCACTCAAGACTGAGAAAAACAGCAAGCTCTAAATCAGATAGCAAATGATGGACTCGTCCCGTTTTATGAGAATAAATACGGTGGGAACGACCTGAGGAAGGAACTTCTTGTACTGTTAGCCATGGAATATAGTCTTTACCATGCCCTTGGCCACGCCCCTCTTTAATACGACGGGCAATTTGTACTTCAGAAAATGAAGAGTTTGCTTTAGCCATAACAAAAGTCCAGTATGCTTTTTCACAGCATAACTGGACTGATTTCAGTCTACAACTATCTTGCTTAGTTTAAGACTTTATTGTCATAGTTTAGATCTATTTTGTTTGGTTTAATACTTTATTATCTTCCCACAGAAAACTCAACCAGCAACAGCAGATCACTCTACTGTCACTGATTTTGCTAGGTTTCTGGGTTGGTCTACGTCTGTGCCTCTTAGTACAGCGACATAGTAGGACAGCAGTTGTAGGGGAATGGTATAGAGCATAGGCTCTAGCAATTCGTGGATGCTGGGCATGTGAATAACGTGGGTGTCGGCGCTGTCTTCGAAGTGGGCGGCGCGGTCGGCGAAGACAAGGAGTTCGCCACCACGGGCGCGGACTTCTTGTAGGTTAGATTTGAGTTTTTCTAATAGCTCATTGCTAGGTGCAACGGCAACCACAGGCATTTCACTATCTACTAAGGCGAGTGGCCCATGTTTTAATTCGCCAGCGGGATAGGCTTCGGCATGGATATACGAAATCTCTTTCAGTTTTAGCGCGCCTTCCATGGCCACAGGGTATTGTTCGCCGCGTCCTAAGAATAAGGTATGTTGTTTTTCCGCAAAAAATTCACAGGTTCTTTCAATTTGTGCGCTCATGGAGAGTGCGTCATTGAGTTTGCTTGGTAATAGGCGTAATGCGGCTACTGCTTCTTTCTCGGTTTGGGTATTTAACCGGCCTTGTGCACGACCTAATGCTAAGGTAAAGAGCAATAGACCAACGAGTTGCGTGGTGAAGGCTTTAGTGGAGGCAACGCCAATTTCTGGGCCTGCGCGGGTGAGTAATACAAGGTCAGACTCACGTACCAGTGAGCTTGTGCCTATGTTGCAAATAGCCAAGCTAGCTAAGTAGCCTTTGTCTTTAGTGTTGCGCAAAGCGGCAAGGGTATCTGCCGTTTCGCCTGATTGAGAAATGCTAATAAACAGAGTGTTTGGTTGAATGGCAACATGGCGGTAGCGAAATTCGCTGGCTACCTCAACTTGGCAAGGTGTGTTGGTTAGGCTTTCAATCCAATAGCGTGCGACCATTCCTGCGTGGTAGCTGGTGCCACAGGCAACAATTTGAATATTTTGTACGTGTTGAAATAGTGTTTCTGCGTCTGCGCCAAAGCTGCTTGCGAGTACGTGATCTTTGGCTAGGCGATCTTCTAAGGTGCGTTGTACTACTTTGGGCTGCTCGTAGATTTCTTTGAGCATAAAGTGGCGATATTCACCTTTGTCAGCGCTTTCGGCATTGTCTAGATATTGCACTGTTTCACGGTTGATGGGCGTGAAGTTGGCATCGTAAATCTGTACTTGCTCGCGTTCGATCTCGGCAATATCGCCTTCTTCTAAGTAGATAAAACGGTCAGTGACTTGGCGTAATGCTAAAGGATCAGAGGCAAGGAAGTTTTCGCCAATACCTAAACCAATGACTAATGGGCTACCACTGCGTGCAGCTAAAATGCGCTTGGGATTGCAGGCTTCAATCACAGCTAAACCGTAAGCGCCTTCAAGTTTGCGCACAGCCGCTTGTAGGGTAGTTAGTAAAGAGTCATGTTGTTTACGTAAAGAATGCAGTAAGTGCACAATGGTTTCAGTGTCTGTTTGTGAAGTGAAGATGTAGCCTTGTGCTTTGAGTTCTTCGCGTAGTTCTTGGTAGTTTTCAATAATACCGTTATGTACTACGCCTAGTTCATTATTTGAAAAATGCGGATGGGCATTATCTTCACTGGGTGCGCCGTGTGTCGCCCAGCGAGTGTGGGCAATCCCCACTTTACCAAGTAGTGGATGAGCGTCCAGTGCGCTGGCTAATTCGGCTACTTTGCCTGTGCGGCGGCAGCGCTCTAAACCTTGATCAGTATAAACAGCTACACCAGCGCTATCGTAGCCGCGGTATTCTAAGCGTTTTAAACCTTCAATCAAAATGGCAGTAACGTTTCGCTCTGCAATTGCACCTACAATGCCACACATATTATTCGGCTCCTTTCAAACTTACACGGATGACTTGCACGCCTTGCTGGCTAATGGCCTGCGCTGTAGCCTCAGGTAGACGTTCATCGGTAATTAATGTGGTGATGCTGCTCCAAGGCAGCTCTAGATTAGGAATTTTTCGGCCTATTTTGTCAGCCTCAAGCATGACAATAACTTCCCGAGCCACTTCCGCCATTACTCGAGATAGGTTGAGTAACTCATTAAAACTGGTAGTTCCGCGCGCCAAATCTATGCCAGCTGCGCCAATAAATAGTTGGTCAAAATCATAGGAGCGCAATACATGCTCGGCCACTTGTCCTTGGAAGGATTCAGAATGTGGATCCCAAGTGCCGCCTGTCATTAATAGGGTTGGCTCAGGTTCTAATTCGCGAATGGCGTTAGCTATCATCAGGGAATTGGTCATAATCACAAGGTCAGGGCGATTATTTAGGAGCGGAATCATGCTGGCGGTTGTGCTGCCGCTATCAATAAGAATGCGTGCATGCAAGGGAATGCGTTGCATGGCCGCTTGGGCAATAGCTTTTTTATAGGCGGAAACAGGGCTATTAGGCTCGCTGATAAGCTCTTGGGGGATCGCAATAGCACCGCCATAACGGCGCAAGAGTAAGCCGTTTTTTTCAAGAGCAGTTAAATCCTTTCGAATCGTAACTTCAGAAACAGTAAACTGCCGCGCTAGCTCATCTACATTAACTTCGCCTTGGCGTTCTAGCTGGCTGATAATAGCGTGGCGACGTTGAGGTGTTGTGAGTTTAGACATAATAGGTTTCAAGTCGAAAGTTTAAGTTGCGAATCAAAACCTATTATGTTTTTTAGGTCAAGCTTTTTTATGCTTGGTAACTTATTTTTCCTTTGCGTATGGTGTAGTGCACCTTGCCATTGAGTGATTGTCCAAAGAAGGGGCAGTTACGTCCTTTGGAGTACCAATGCTCTCCTGCTAAGGTTGTTCCAGCAGGATCGAAAAGCACAAGGTTGGCATTAGCGCCAACGGTTAAACTGCCTGCGTTTAGCTTTAAGGCGCTTGCAGGGCCGCTGGTGAGTCTAGCTATGGCGGTTTGCAGGTCTAAAATCCCTTCATGCACCAGTGTTAGCGCGAGAGGAAGTAGGAGTTCAACACTGCTAATGCCAGGTTCTGTTTCCGCAAAAGGGGCTTCTTTAGCGTCTTTATCTTGCGGTTGATGGTGGCTTGCAATGCTACTGATAACGCCAGATTTTACAGCTTCACGTAAAGCATCACGGTCGGCAAGGCTGCGGATAGGCGGTTGCACATGGAAGTTACTGGAGAAGTCCAGCACCATGTCATCTGTTAAGAAAAGCTGATACATGGCTACGTCAGCAGTGACATCTAATCCGCGCTTTTGTGCTTGTTCAATAAGTTTTGCGCCACGTGCTGTGGTGATATTGCTAAAGTGCGCACGTACGCCGCTTTGTTCGACCAGCAATAAATCACGGGCTAAAGCAACAGTTTCAGCAGTTTCTGGAATGCCCGTTAAACCACGAAAACTAGCAGCCGCGCCTTCATGGGCAACGCCATCGGCAGCAAGGTCGTGGTCTTGTGATTTAAAAATCACCGTTAAGCCAAAACTGGCAGCATATTCTAATGCACGACGCAGTACCCGATTGTTTGCCATAGGTGCAAGATCATTGCTAAAGGCAACACAGCCCTCTTTATGCAGTGTGACTAATTCTGCAAGATGCTCGCCATCAAGATTTTGCGTTAACGCGCCAATAGGGTAGACACGCGTATGACCTTCCATTTTGGTGCGATCTAAAATCAGCTCAACAACGGCAGTGCTATCAATAACTGGCTTAGTGTTAGGTGTGCAACATAGCCCTGTTACGCCACCAACGGCAGCGGCTAAGGTTTCACTATTAATGTTACCTTTGCGTGTATGCCCAGGCTCACGTAGCGAAACGCCAAGATCAAGCAAGCCCGGTGCAGCTACTAAGCCTGTTGCATCAATCATTTGCTCTGCGACAAAGTCACGTGGCATCTTGCCAATGGCGACAATTTTGCTGTCTTGAATAAAGATATCGGTAATTTGGTCAACGCCATTAGTGGGATCAATAAGGCGTGCACCGCTGATCTGCATGCGCATTATAGTGCCTCCTTGGCGGTATTGATTTGCTGCTGTTCTTGTTGGCCGCTCATGGCCATGGACATTACAGCCATACGCACTGCAATACCATAAGTCACTTGGTCTAAAATACGGGACTGGGCGCAGTCAGCAACAATAGAGTCAATTTCAACGCCACGGTTAATCGGCCCAGGGTGCATCACAATAGAGTCTGTCGCGGTTTGCGCTAAGCGTTTTTCGCTTAATCCATATAGGCGGAAGTATTCACCTTGGCTTGGCAGTAATCCGCCTTGCATACGCTCACGTTGTAGACGCAGCATTATGATTACATCAACGCCTTCTAGCCCTTTATCCATATCGGTGTAAACCTTTACACCATATTGCTCTAGTCCAACAGGCAGTAAGGTTTGTGGGCCAATAATACGGATATCAGTGCAGCCGAGCGTACGCAAAGCCAGCATATCGGAGCGAGCAACTCGAGAATGCAGAATATCGCCGACGATGGCGACAGATAGCTTGCTAAAATCACCTTTATTGCGACGAATAGTCAGCATGTCCAGCATGCCTTGGGTCGGGTGTGCATGGCGACCATCGCCACCATTGATGATAGCTACATTTGGGCAAACCTGCTCAGCAATGAAATGAGCTGCACCTGAATTGGCGTGGCGCACTACAAACATATCTGCCGCCATGGATTCAAGATTGCGCAAGGTGTCGGTAAGAGTTTCACCTTTGCTTGTTGAAGAGGTGGAAACATTCAGGTTGATAACATCAGCGGATAGGCGTTTAGCCGCTAGTTCAAAGGTGGTGCGTGTGCGTGTTGAGTTTTCAAAAAATACGTTAAATACCGTCATGCCGCGCAATAATGGCACTTTTTTAACAGCACGCTCACCCACTTCTAAAAAGGAGTCAGCCGTATCTAATATTTCGGTGAGTAATTCGCGTGGTAAGCCATCAAGGGATAAAAAATGGCGTAAGTTGCCACGCTCGTTCAGTTGTAACGGGCACTTTGCGGAATTGGGCGTCATCGCGAAGTTCTCTTTAGTGGGCTAGGGTTTTTAACTCAAGGCTTAAGGGCGCAGGTCCGCGCACTTTAATGCGCTGGTTATCTGGTAGATCTATTGTAGCGCCAACAATATCTGGGCTAATAGGCAATTCGCGAGCATTAATGTCGAGTAAGCTGACTAAAGTGATGCTGGCAGGGCGGCCGTAATCAAATAGCTCATTCATGGCGGCACGTATGGTCCGCCCGCTCATTAACACATCGTCAATTAAAATAATGTGTTGATCCTCAATATCAAAAGGCAACTGTGATGGGCTTACTTGCGGGTGTAGCCCTGTGCGGCTAAAGTCATCGCGATAGAAGGATACATTAAGTACACCCAACGCTTCATTTTCTCGATTAAGCTTTTTAAGTAAGGCTTTAGACACCCAAACACCACCTGTTTGAATACCTACAAAACGTGGTTGTTGAATCCTCATTTGCTTGAGGTATTCAGTCAATTGGCTTGCCATGTTTGAGAGTAGTTGCTCAGGTTGAGGTAAGTTCATCACAGGCTCCTTGGTGCAACCAATATTAGTGAGAGATATTTTGTTCTAACCAGCTTTCTAGTAACAGCGCAGCGGCTAACGCATCAACAGGATTTTGTTTGTAGCTGGTGCTAAGTTGGCCTTGTTCAAAGCGTGCGCCTTTAGCTTCAAAGGTGGTTAGTCGCTCATCTTGCATATGGACGGGTAGGTTAAAGCGGCCATTTAAGCGGCGTGCAAATTTGTTAGCACGCTCGCACATTTCGCTTTCACTACCGTCCATGTTTAAAGGCAAGCCAACGACTAAGGCATCGGGTTGCCATTCTTTGATTAATTGTTCAACTTGCTGCCAATTGGGCGTGCCGTTTTGTGCTTTTAAAGTGCAGAGCTCACGTGCTTGTCCAGTGACGGCCTGGCCAATAGCCACACCAATTTGTTTGCTACCATAATCAAAGCCAAGTACAAGTCGAATGGTATTCTGGCTCATGCGCGTCCTACTTCTGGAGATAAGAGTGTTAAGTCAATACCGATAGCTTTTGCGGCTAGGTCGCGGCGCTGCTCAGCTGGCACATGAAAGATAATATCTGTATCTGCTTTGCTAACGAGCCATAGATTAGCGGCTATTTCATCTTCTAACTGTTGAGCACTCCAGCCAGCATAGCCGAGCACAATTAAACAATCAGCTGGGCCTTCACCTTTTGCGATATTGTGCAAAATATCTTGTGAACTGGTTAAACACAGAGTACCAATATCCAGTGTATGGGCGAAAGATGTACCTTTTTTGTGCAAAATTAGACCACGCTCTTGCTCTACAGGTCCACCAATATACACACGGGTTCGCTCAGCTAATGAGGTGCTTGCCAGTTCAGGCTTTAGCTGCTGTAGAACATCCGCTAGCTGAAAGTTGGCTGGCCTGTTAACGACTAGCCCCATACTGCCTTGAGTGTCATGTTGAATTAAATAAATAAGAGATTGGGCGAAATAGTCGTCGTCCATCTGAGGCATGGCAATTAAAAAATGTTGTGCTAGGCAAGCTATAGATTGGCTATTCATAGCCTAAGTTTCTAGGGAAATCTAAATAACTTCAAGTGCAATTACTATTGTGCGCTAGAAAGTATGTCCCCACGCTCAAAGCGCCATGTGCGGATAATTTCAATTTGATCGAAATTAGCAGCTAATTCGCCCGTAAAAGGGGAGAAAGGAGCAGATAAGCGAACACTGTCTTGTGCGGCTTTATCTAATACAGGATGTCCTGAAGACTCAAGAATACGCACTGTATCAATTGAGCCATTGCTGCGAATAATAACCAGCATGCGTAGGCTGCCATGGATTTTCTGACGACGAGCTTGTTCAGGGTAATTGAGGTTACCAATACGCTCTACAGTTTTGCGCCACTCATCACGATAGCCTGCACTCATATCGCGTTTGGTAGCAGCTGTATTTTGACGGCTGACGCGTGGGCGCTTGGCATATTCTTGTCGTTGCTGTTCAAGTGCAGCTTCTAGGCTGGCGATTTCAGCAGCAAGGCGTTCTTGATCAGTCAAAGGAGTAGGACGTTGCTGATCTTGCTGCTGCTTTGTGGGTTGCTGATTAACTTTGTCCAGCTGTGGTGTGAAGGTGGCCACTACTGTTTTTTGTGTTTGTGTTTGTTCTACTGGCTTAGGAGAGCTTTCAACTTGAACTTCATTGATTTTATTATCTTGAAATTCGGCTTTTTCAGTAGTAGTTGGAACCGTTGCTTTTTCCAGTGTCCCGCTTCCCATTTGGTTGGCTTGAGCAAGGAAATCAGCTTCTTTAGGTGCTTTTTCACTGGCAAACGAGGCTAAGGTAATTTCTAAGCTTTTACTTGGCTCAGGCATGCTCTCCATAGTAAAGCCTACGCCTAAAATTAAGGCGATATGCACTAAGGCGGCAATAAATAAAGTAAAGCCGAGGCGGTCAGTCGCTGTAATACGACTTTGCGGCAAATCAGTTGCACTATTTACAGAAGAAGGCGCTTTGCTCATGACACTACACAGTAAAAATAATCGGCAAATTCTGCCCATAGCCTAGTGAAAAGTCTATGAAGCTTCCAACACTTCCTTAAATAAAATGTTGGAAGTTGCAAGTGGTGAGTTAGGCGTTCAGTTTACGTTCAATAGCATCCATCAGTTGTTGAGCGATGCGCGTATCATATTTGGCATCAATTTCACGAATACAGGTAGGGCTTGTAACATTGATTTCCGTCAATTTTGCGCCAATTACATCCAGTCCGACAAACAGTAACCCACGTTTGCGAAGCTCGGGGCCAACAATAGCGGCAATTTGCTTATCTGTTTCTGTTAAGGGACGTGCTTCACCGCGCCCACCCGCGGCTAAGTTGCCACGGGTCTCACCCTGTGCGGGGATGCGAGCTAAGCAATAAGGAATAGGTTCGCCATCAATCATTAAAATACGCTTATCGCCATCAATAATTTCTGGAATGTACGCTTGTGCCATAATTTGTTGTTGGCCGTGTAGTGTCAGGGTCTCTAAAATAACGGAGAGGTTAGGGTCGCCTTGGCGATGACGAAAAATAGATGAGCCGCCCATACCGTCTAAGGGCTTTAAAATAATATCGTCATATTCTTGCGCAAATTCTTTCAAAATATCACTGCGACGGCTCACAATGGTGGCCGGCGTTAGCTGCGGAAATTGAGTGGCAAAAAATTTCTCATTACAATCACGCAATGACTGTGCCTTATTAACAACTAAGGTGCCTTCTTGCTCGGCCTGTTCTAGCAAATAAGTGCTATAAACAAACTCATTATCAAAGGGTGGATCCTTGCGCATTAAAATAACGTTGAGTGAGGAAAGTAGTTGATCCTCCTCTTCACCGAGCTCAAACCAATGACTCGGATCATGGAAAACGCGTAAACTTCTCATCCGCGCTCGCGCTTGTCCACGTTTTTGGTATAAATCGTGTTGTTCCATGTAAAAAATAGACCAGCCCTTTTCCTGTGCTGCTAAAAGCATGGCAAGAGAACTGTCTTTTTTAAAGTTGATTTGGTTAATAGGATCCATAACGATCCCCAAGCGGATGGACATACGGCTTTCTCCAAAAAGGGTGAATCATAGTCATCATAATGCTGCTATTTCGGAGAAGTTAACAGTGTTGGTTGTAAAATATGTATAAGCTATAGCAATGCATGCCTTGAATTTACTGGTTTCGTAGCGCTTAAAATAAGCAATGCGTAAGATGCAGGCATTAAAAATCATTGTTTAGTAAGCGGCTAAAGGCCGAGTACTAGGTTAATTTAGACTCACCAAGAAAGTGGTAGGGGCAAAAATGGAACAGCAATCTAATGGCTTAAAAGTGATGGTAATTGATGATTCCAAGACAATTCGGCGTACTGCAGAAACTTTGTTGAAAAAAGTTGGATGTAATGTAATCACTGCAGTGAATGGCTTTGAGGCGCTTTCATTGATTGCAGACACGCATCCCGATATTATTTTTGTTGATATTATGATGCCGCGCTTAGATGGTTACCAAACTTGCGCGCTGATTAAAAATAACAGCTCATACAAGTCGACCCCCGTTATCATGTTGTCATCTAAAGACGGTTTGTTTGATAAGGCCAAGGGTCGCATAGTAGGTTCCGATCAATACTTAACCAAGCCATTTAGCAAGGAAGAGTTGATAGGTGCAATCATGAAACATATTCCTTCGTTTGTGCCAACAGAAGTTTAAAGTTTAATTGTGAGATTTAGAGGTAATTATGGCTCGCGTATTAGTTATAGATGACTCACCTACTGAGTTATATAAGTTATGCACAATGTTAGAAAAAAATGGCCACCAAGTGCTGA
Source organism: Pseudomonas sp. F1_0610 (assembly GCF_047470865.1). NCBI lineage: Bacteria > Pseudomonadati > Pseudomonadota > Gammaproteobacteria > Pseudomonadales > Pseudomonadaceae > Pseudomonas > Pseudomonas sp. F1_0610. The sequence continues at coordinate 81,739 of NZ_JAZDRH010000006.1, read as the reverse complement.
AAGGCGAAAATGGAGCCGACGGCATAGCTATTGCTAAGCGTGAAAAGCCGGATGTAATTTTAATGGATATTGTCATGCCAGGGCTTAACGGCTTTCAAGCTACTCGGCAATTAACAAAAGATGCTGAAACACAGCATATCCCAGTCATTATTGTCACTACTAAAGATCAAGAAACAGATCGTGTCTGGGGTCGTCGTCAAGGCGCTAAAGATTATTTAACCAAGCCTGTTGATGAAGCACTTTTAGTTAAAGCGCTTAAATCTGTGCTAACAAGCGCCTAAATTATCTATCTGGGAATAGTTATGACAGCTTTAACTGTGACTAAAGAAATGAGCCCATTTGCGCAGCTACAGCAAATGGAGCATCTTTGCCACTTATATGCTGCAGGTCTACCAGCGCAAAGAGATTCCCAAGCTGAATGGGCTGGTGTTGGCTTTCGTTTAGGTGCTAGGCGATTTATATCTGCTTTAGATGATGTAAGCGAGGTTTTACATGAGCCTAAATACACCTTAATTCCAGGAGTTAAAAGTTGGGTTAAGGGTGTGGCCAATGTACGTGGACGTCTGCTCCCAGTAATTGACTTATGTGCTTTTTTGCAAATTGAAAGTCGCACTTCAGCTACTGAACAACGAGTGGTAGTTGTAGATGCAGAGGGTATCTTTGTTGGGGTAACGGTAGACGAGGTGTTTGGCATGCGCCATTTTGAGATAGAAAACTATCAAGAACAGTTTGATGACTCCGAGGCCAGTCTAAACCCTTATTTAATGGGAGAATTTGCCGATGAAGCACGTTGGACAGTCTTTAGTTTCTGTGCTTTAGCGCAAACACCAGCCTTTTTAGATGTAGTAGCTTAAGGTTGTCTCTGATGTAGAGGTCTAGTGGATGGGAATAACCCCATCTGAAAGTGGTTAGTATAGGTCCAGGCGGGGGCCAAGCAATGAATAATTCAAAAGGTAACTTTTTAGGCATAGGTTCTGGAGCATGGATAGGTATGTTATTTGTCCTGCTTCTTGTTTCTATTGCTTTACTCTTTTTAAACTTTTTTTACTTGAATAAACAAAGTAATTACGACAAAGAATATATTGCCCACGCAGGCGAGCTGCGAGTCTTATCCCAGCGTGTAGCAAAAAATGCTGCACTCTCAGTCACTGGTAATGTAAGTGCGTTCCAAGAGTTGAAAAGTGACCAGAAACTCATGGAAAGCCATATCAAGATCTTACAGGAAGGGGACAATGTTTCTGGGCTTGAACCCGTTTCAGGCATACCTAGCGAGGCCATGAGAGTAGTAGAAAAACAATGGACTCAAGTAGATAAGGGTATTAGTAGTATTACGACCCGAGAGCAAACCATTGTTCAGTTAGAGGAAAAGAGTTCAGCTATTCTTCGCGCTATTCCTGAAATTCAAGCACAATACGCTGAAGTTGTAGATATTATGGTGCAAAACCAAGATCCAGCCGCTCAGATTGCTATTGCGGAGCGTCAATCTTTGCTAGTTGAGCGTATTGGTGGATCATTACTAGGTATTATGCGCGCCGATGAAAACTCAGTAGAGTTAACAGATCGCTTTGCAAGTGATGTTTCACGTTTTTCTCGTGTCTTAAAAGGAATGCGTGAAGGCGATGTGAATATGCAGATTAACCGTGTAACAGATCCCCGTGCAGTAGCTCGACTACAAAAAATTGATGAGCTATTTATTCCAGTGTCAGACTCTGTTCAAGGTTTATTAATTGAGTCTCCTGAGATCTTCCAAGTGCGCGGTGTTGAGGCAACCATTGCAGAGCAAACTAAGCAAATGCTCAATAGTACGAAAGAGCTCGCACTAAAATTTGAAGAACAAAGTGGTGAACGTGTTATCTATACCTACGCAGGTTATGTGCTAGGTTTAATCGCCTTTATTTCGGTTGTATTTATGGGTTGGGTATCTACACGTGAAGCACGTTTCCGCTTACGTGAAACGCGTGATGCCAATGAGCGTAACCAAACGGCCATTTTACGTTTACTTGATGAAATTGGCGACTTGGCAGACGGTGATTTAACCTCGCAAGCTACAGTAACCGAGGACTTTACGGGCGCTATTGCTGACTCCATTAACTACGCCATTGACCAGCTACGCGACCTTGTGGGAACCATTAACGATACTGCAGTACAGGTATCAACAGCCGCACAAGAAACTCAAAGTACAGCAATGCATCTTGCTGAAGCTTCTGAGCATCAGGCGCAAGAAATTGCTGGCGCTTCTGCGGCAATTACTGAAATGGCCCGCTCGATTGACCACGTATCTGCGAACGCCGCTGAGTCCGCAAACGTTGCAAAACAATCGGTAGAGCTTGCAAACAAAGGTAACCAGCTGGTACATAACACTATTAAGGGCATGGATAATATTCGTGACCAGATTCAAGATACCTCAAAACGTATTAAGCGTTTAGGTGAATCTTCGCAAGAGATTGGCGATATCGTTGGTTTGATTAACGACATTGCCGACCAGACCAATATCTTGTCTTTGAACGCTGCAATTCAGGCCTCGATGGCTGGGGACGCAGGTCGTGGTTTCGCCGTGGTTGCGGACGAGGTTCAACGCCTTGCTGAACGCTCATCCAGTGCAACTAAACAAATTGAAGCCCTAGTTAAAACCATTCAGACCGACACCAACGAAGCTGTAATGTCGATGGAACAAACCACTACTGAAGTGGTGCGTGGTGCTCGACTTGCGGTGGATGCAGGTGTGTCTCTGGAAGAAATTGAACGCGTATCAAAAGTTCTGTCTGATCTGATCCAAAACATTTCACAGGCTGCACGCCAACAAGCGTCTTCTGCCTCACACGTTTCAAATACGATGAACGTAATCCAAGAAATTACCTCGCAAACCTCGGCCGGTACAACAGCTACAGCACACAGCATTGGTAACCTAGCGAAAATGGCTGTGGCAATGCGTGAGTCTGTATCGGGCTTTACTTTGCCGAATTAGTAATTTTAATCAGCACAAGCAAGCTGTATCTAGCCAGATGCAGCTTCAGTCAGCACAAGTCACTTGTATTCTGTGGCTGGCTTAGTAAGCGTATTTAGGACTTACTTTATGCTGGCTGTACTAACAGGAGTTTGGTTAACCAGCGTTAGCCAAACCATACCCACTAAAATAGTGGTAATGCGCAAATATGGGCGGAGTTGTTATGGGTGATCGACACGATTATGTCGCTCTAGAATGGGTTAAGGGAGAAATCAGGGAAACCCTCAAACTGGCGCAGAATGCGCTGGAAACCTATGTTGAGCATCCAGATGCTGTTACTAGCATGCAGGCATGCTCAGAATACATCCATCAAGTTCACGGCTCATTAAAAATGGTCGAGTTCTTTGGCGCTGCATTGCTGGCCGAAGAAATGGAGCAACTTGCACAAGCATTGGCTGCACAAAAAGTAGCCAATATTAGTGAAGCACTAGAAGTGATGATGCAAGCTGTTTTGCAGCTGCCATTATATATAGAGCAGGTACAAACAGCGCGTCATGACTTGCCCTTGGTTATTTTGCCACTGTTAAACGACTTACGTGCAGCCCGTGATGAGCAGTTATTATCCGAAACCAGTTTATTTGCTCCTAAAGATTTGCAAATACCGGCTGCATTATCCGATGCGGAGCTACGTAAACTACAAGTTAATGATTTACCATCATTGTTACGTAAAATGCGTCAAATTTTCCAAATGGCGCTTGTGGGTGTATTACGTGAGCAAGATGTAGAGCGTAATCTTCTTTATTTAAAGCGTGTGTTTACACACCTTGAAAACCTTTCAAAGAAAGCACCGCTGTCTATTTTATGGCAACTGTCTAGCGCGCTAGTGGATGGCTTGAGTTCAGGGCGTTTAGCATGCACGGCGTCTATTCGTCGTTTATTGCGAGAAATTGATGCTTATTTGCGTATCTTGGTGGATGAGGAGTTATCTGCATTTAATCATGTGCCACGCCAAGAACTATTAAAAAATTTATTGTTTTATATTGCTAAGGCTAAAGGCGGCAGCGAGTTAATTGATAAGTTGGTTATTGATTACCAACTAGAAACAGCCTTCCCTGATATTAAACCAATGGAAGAAGGCGAAACGCCAATTGTCGACCGTGGCGCTATGCGCTCAGTCGTTGTAGCTCTTAGTGAAGAGCTAATGCGTATTAAAGACGCATTGGATATCTTTGTTCGCGGTGATCGTAAAAACTACAACGAATTAGCGCGTTTACAAACACCCATGAAGCAAGTGGCAGATACCTTAGCAGTTATCGGTGTGCCTAACTTGCGACAAATGATACTGAGCCAAATTGATATTTTGGCGCATTATGAGCAGTCTCAGGAAAGTATTAGTGACAACACATTAATGGATGTGGCGGGTGCTATCCTATTTGTAGAAGTATCCTTGAACAACATGGTTGACCATGAGGATCAAGAGCACAATGAGCAGACACTATTACCAACCACAGATGTGCAAAAAATACATCATTTGGTGATTAAAGAAGCCCATACAGGCCTTGCTCAGGTTAAAGACCATATTATTGGTTTTATTACTTCGCAATGGGACCAAGTACATCTATCCTCTATTCCTGCATTATTGAACCAAGTGCGTGGCGCTTTGGTGATGATTCCATTACTGGATGCAGCAAAAATTATAGAGCGTTGTAACTTATTTATTGAACAAAAATTAATTCATGCGCAAACCGTACCCAATTGGCACATCTTAGATACCTTGGCGGATATTATTACAGGTGTTGAATACTATCTGGAGTGCTTAGTAGAAGATTCAGTGTCAACTACTGAAGAAGCCTTGAATGTAGCACGCCAAGGTTTAGTAGAGCTAGGTTACAGCGTAGATGCTGAGCTACTGCCAGAGTTAACACCACCTGCGCCAACAGATATTGACCTGGAACCTGTTGTTGAAGTGGGTGAAGATATTTTCTTTGATGCCACACCAACAGCCGCCGAGGAAGATATCCCTGTTTTATCCATTGATCAATTAGAGTCTGAGTTAACAGCAGCCAATTTATCTTACAAAGCAACAGAAGCAGAAGATGACATTAACCTAGACTCATCAGAGCTTGTATTTGATGACAACAGGCTTGAGCTTGCTGAAGAAGACTCAGGCATTATTGATCTTACTGCCTTTAATGAAACGGATACTGACCTTGACGGCGAACTTGGTTTAGAACTATCTGAGCCTGAAAGCATTGATTTAACACTAGAACTAGAACAGGAAGCCAATATAGACCTTCTAGGTGAGGCTGAACTTGTCAGCGCTGAAGCGGATAATGGGCCAGAGATTACAGCTAGCGAACAAACAATGACCATCGCCCAAGTGATGGCGCAACCTGTACGGGAAATTAACCCTCAAGCAAAAAGTGTACCTGAAACCTTACTTCCGCCCCCAGCTGACGAAGAACCAATTGATGAAGAATTAAGAGAAATCTTTGTCGAAGAAGCAGGCGAAGTGCAGGAAACCATTGCAGAATATTATCCACAATGGAAAGAAGACACAGACAATAACACCGCACTAACAGAAGTACGTCGTGCATTCCATACCTTAAAAGGTAGTGGACGTATGGTGCGTGCATTAGTGATTGGCGAGTTAGCCTGGTCAATTGAAAACATGCTAAACAGGGTCATTGATGGCACTATTAGTATTACTGACGATTTATTCCAAGTCATTGACAACGTACTCGCCATCCTGCCATCGCTAATTAAAGAGTTTGAAGAACAAGCTCAGCGTCAACGTGACGATGTGGACCTCTATGCGAGCATTGCCCACGCCTTATCGCGTAACCAGCCTATTCCTGTGCTGGAAATGGATGCTGTGGTTGAGAATAGTGAAACTGAGCCCGCCATTGAGCCTGCTCTTCAAGAACGGGAAGAATCTCTAGCTAATGCTGCGCCACTGCTAGAAGAAGTAGAGATTCCTGTGTTGCAAGAGATTGCACCAGAACCTAGGTTATCCGAAGCAGAACAACGCTTACAGGCTGAGCAAGCGCTTGATCCCATTTTGATGGAAATCTTCGCCCAAGAAACGGAAACTCATCTTGAAGCCTTCCAGTATTTCTTAAATAAATGCGCTGTGCATTTACCGCAAGCTTTCCCAGAGGAAATTCAGCGTGCACTACATACCTTAAAAGGTAGTGCAAAAATGGCGGAAGTTACACCAATTGCGGATATTGTTAGCCCACTAGAAAAACTCGCTAAAGAATATAAAGCGAGCTTATGGATGGTTAACCAAGTTGAGTATGACCTGTTACGTGACAGTTATGCATTACTTGTTAAAGGCTTACGTCAACTATCGACAACACCGCTACGTCCGATTGATGGTGCTCAAGCCTTAATTGAGCGTATTGAAGACGTAAATCAGCAATTTAATGCGTATCAAACAGCGCAACCAATACCAACTGCAGACGAGCAGTCAGCTGAAAATACTGAGTTAGATCCACCCAGTCAGCGTGACCTAGCAGCCTGCTCTGATCTGTTATTTAGCACCGAAGAAACGCTGGAAAATTGGCGTGAAAATCCGCATACACAGCCTGATGTGCAGCAGCTAATTGCCGATTTAAACAAGCTGAGCGGTTATGCACAGGCTGCCCAGCTACCACAAATTGCACGTTATGCTGAGGTCTTAGCTCAGCTTTATCACGCTGTAGAGAGTGGTGAAATACCAGTAAGTGCAACATTCTTTGCTGAAGCCGCCAGTGCGCATGCTGGGTTAATTAATATGATGGATCAGTTTATGGCTGGTCTTGATGTTGAGGATAACCCACTACCTATTACAAACTTAGAAAGCTTTATTAAACTGAATCAGGTTGCGCCATCAGTTAGTTCTGAGAGAAAGCAGATTACAACATCAACAGAGCCTGTAATCAGCAGTCAAAAACAAGCAGATACGAGTGCTTTTGAGGTTGATTATAAGGATGAACTGGTTGAAATCTTTATTGAAGAAGCAGTAGATGTAACCGAGAGTGCTAATAATCGCTTAGAACAGTGGTTGCTAGATCCGCAAGACGATCAACAGCTAACAGCCCTAATGCGTGATTTACATACCTTAAAAGGTGGTGCTCGCATGGCAGGTATTGAACCTGTTGGCAACTTGGCACATGCAGCTGAAAGTTTGTATGAGAGTATTATTCAAGGCCGTTGCCAGTTCATGCCCGAGCTTGCAAGTATTGTGCAAAAAGCACATGACGATCTAGCGCAGATGGTTGAGCTATTACAAGCAAAACAACCACTCTTTAATGCTAGCCAGAGTCTACACGCATTAGAACAATTTACACATACAGAGAATGTAATAGAAAACATTAATCTCACGGCAAGTGTTATACCTGAGCAAGAGATTGAATCAGGCTCAGCCGACTTGAAGCTGGCAGAAGATAGCTTTGAGCTGCCAGAGTTTGAAACTGCACCACGAGTAGAAGATATCGTACTGGATGAGGCTGTTTCTATTGAGCCAAGCCTAGTGCCTGAAAAATCAGCTAAACCAGCCCAGAATAATCCAACATTCTCTGTGGATTACACTGATGAGATGATTGATATCTTCCTTGAAGAAGCATCAGATATCAGTGAAAGTGCTAATAACCAATTAGAAACTTGGTTAGAAAATCCAACAGATATTAGCCAACTGTCATCATTAATGCGTGATCTGCACACCTTAAAAGGTGGTGCTCGCATGGCAGGTTTGCAGCCCCTAGGCGATTTGGCGCATGAGACAGAATCTATATATGAAGGCTTAATTAGTGGCAAATATGCCTTCGAGCCTAACTTAGCTGAACTCTTGCATCGTGCCCATGATGAAATAGCCCAATTAGTAGAGCTTTTGGTGGCTAAGCAGCCATTATTTATTGCCGAGTCTACTTTTCGTAGCTTTAAAACCTTTCGTGAAACTGGTCAGGTTGAATTACCAAGTACCAGTATTACTGAACCGAGCATCACAGAAGCCCCCACCGCCAGCACTACGCAAAGCACGCGTGATCCGGAGCTGGTGGAAATCTTCTTAGATGAAGCGGTGGATTTACTCGATAACGCAACACATTCATTACAAAACTGGGTTTCCGATCCAAATAATTTAGCGCAACTAGCCTCTATGCAGCGTGATATGCACACCATTAAAGGTGGCGCGCGTATGGCTGAAATTCCAGAAATTGCTAACTTAGCGCATGAACTAGAATTTATTTATGAGGATTTAAGTACTGAACGTTTAAAAGCCACGCATGCGCTCTTTGAGTTAATGCAAGAAACGCACGATATGTTGTCGGTACTGTTGGATCAAACCAAAGCAGATAAAGCATTAACAGATACCTCTGAATTACTGCTACGCATTAAACGTGTACGAGATCCAAACGCGCGTTTAGAGCATTTAGTGCAGGTTGCAGGTGCAGAGCACGTTGACCCCACAACAGCGTTAGTAACGGCACGAGTTGCCGCTGCGCAAGCACAGTCTGACAAGCAAGAAAGCAAGCTCAAAGTGCTGCCGTTCTTAGCAAAAAATCAGGAACAAAAAGAGCAATCTAGCCAGCAAGATCAAGATGAGCAAGTGCGTGTATCCTCAGGTCTGTTAGAGGAGCTGGTTAACTTAGCGGGTGAAACATCGATCTTCCGTGGACGTATTGAACAGCAAATTAGTGGTTTCCTATTTACTCTAGGTGAAATGGACGCCACCATTGAGCGGGTGCGTGATCAGTTGCGTCGTATGGATATGGAGACGCAAGCACAAATTATTAGCCGCCACCATGAAGAGTTAAGTGATATTGCAGGTAGTGAATATTTTGACCCATTGGAAATGGACCAGTATTCGCAATTGCAACAATTATCCCGCTCGCTGTTTGAGTCTGCCTCAGACTTATCGGATTTAAAAGAAACCTTAGCATTAAATGTGCGTGACACTGAAACGCTCCTGTTACAGCAAGCGCGTATTAATACGGAGTTGCAAGAAGGCTTAATGCGCACGCGCATGGTTCCTTTTGATCGACTATTACCGCGTTTGCGTCGTATTGTTCGCCAAATTAGTGGCGAATTAGATAAAAAAGTTAACTTTGATGTACGCGATAACCAAGGTGAAATGGACCGTACCGTAATGGAGCGGATGGTTGCACCACTTGAGCACCTATTGCGTAATGCAATTGACCATGGCGTAGAGCCTGCCGAGAAGCGCCAACAGCAAGGCAAAACAGCGGTAGGGAATATTACGCTAACTATCACGCGCGAGGGTGGTGACATCCTTATGGTGTTAGCAGATGATGGCGCAGGCGTTAACATTGATGCCGTGCGTAAAAAAGCTATTGAACGTGGCTTTATCACGGCTGATCAAAACCTTACGGACCATGAAGTAGTGCAGTTAATTTTGCGTTCAGGTTTATCAACAGCCAAACAGCTTACCCAGATTTCAGGTCGTGGTGTAGGTATGGACGTGGTGAACTCGCAAATTAAACAGCTAGGTGGCTCAGTAGAAATTGAATCGCACCCTGGTAAAGGTACCAACTTCCTGATTCGCTTACCCTTTACCGTATCGGTTGACCGTGCTTTGATGGTGATTGCAGGGGAAGATTTATATGCCGTACCACTTAACACAATAGATGGTATTGTGCGCGTTCCACCCCGTGAGTTAGAAGCCCTCTATAAGCAAGCTGAACAAGCAGGGCAAGCTTACTTCGAATATGCAGGGCATTCTTATGCGCTGCGTTACATTGGTGAATTACTGCAAAACGGGCAACGCCCAAAACTAGAGGGGCAAGTGCTTCCGTTACCCGTTATTTTAGTACGTGGTAGTGAATATTCAGTAGCGGTGCAAGTAGATATCCTGTCAGGTTCACGTGAGATTGTGGTAAAAAGCTTAGGCGCACAATTCTCTAGTGTACGTGGTATTTCGGGTGCAACTATTTTAGGGGATGGTCGAGTTGTTGTGATTCTTGACTTGCTGGCGATGATTCGTAGTCGCCAAGTACAGCAAATCGATATTCCAGAAGTGAAAGAGGAAAAAGAAGAGCGTCGCATCCAAGTTATGGTAGTGGACGACTCAGTGACTGTGCGTAAAGTCACTTCACGTCTATTAGAGCGTAACCAAATGGATGTGATTACCGCAAAAGATGGTGCTGATGCTATTGCTCAGTTGCAAGAGGCTTCTCCAGACATTATGTTGTTAGACATTGAGATGCCACGTATGGATGGTTTTGAAGTAGCCCGTTTAGTGCGCCATAATGATCGTATAAAAGATTTACCAATCATTATGATCACTTCGCGAACAGGTGATAAACACCGTGAACGAGCCTTTAGCTTGGGCGTAAATGAATACCTTGGTAAACCTTTCCAAGAGAATCTATTATTAGAAACAATCTACTCGTTGTTAGGACAGAAACGATGAGCAATTTGCGAGTTGCGGTTGTTGTTGATCAGCCTGAAAAAATGCCGCTAATACAAAATGTATTAGCGTTGCATGGTTATCAGGTTGTGCTGAACGAGCATATTGCAGAACTGGAAGATGCAACAGTAATGGCATGTAAAACTGATCTTTGGTTGCTTGCCATTAGTGAAGATGTAGATCTTCCTATTCTTGATACGTTGCTTGATCAAAATGAGGCACCTGTTTTGATGGGTGAAGGTAGATTGTGTTCAGATTTAAAAGATAACTTTGCACTAGCAGGCACCTACTTATATAAAAAAGTGGAGCAAGCCATTGGTCGTAGTGCTTTAGAAAGAGAGTATGATTTCTCAGCTATTTCACTGACACAGTCTCAGCTGCTAACAAAGCCTACAAACCTACCAACAGAGCATAATGTTTGGTTACTAGTGGGTGATAAAGGCGCTATTCCAGCAGTAACTGAATTTTTAGCGAGTTTACCGGCAAACCTGCCACTAACTTTTATCTATGTTCAGCATATGCTGAATGCGCCAGAAGAATTGCAAAAATTCTTACAGCCGCATATTCAAATGCCAGTCGAGGTTTTGACAACAGGTGAAGTTTTGGCAACAGGGCAAGTATTAATAGCACCACCGACGCCTATTTTTTCTCTGCAAGGTGGGCAAGTCCATTTTGACCAACATCTCAATACAGTATCTAACTACATACCTTCTGCCAGTGCTGCAATGAAAGCCGTAGCGCAAGAATATACACAAGCCAGTGGTGTCATATTTTTTAGCGGGTTAGGTTTAGATGGTGCTGATAGTTTGCTTTATGCTAAGCGCCAAGGTATGCAAATTTGGATTCAGGATCCTGCCACTAGCCAAGTTGACTTTGTACCTAACTATATTAACAGCACAGGCTTAACAAGCTTCAGTGGTACGCCTTTAGCCTTAGCTGAGCAGCTATTAACGCATTTGAATACGGCGGCGTGATAAGAGAGATTTATTATGAGTGAAGACGTAGAAAGCAGTACTGAAATACGTGGCTTATTATTGCCTTTAAGTGATCGTTCGTTATTAATTCCCAACGTATTAATAGCAGAAGTAGTCGAAACAATTCGTCACGTAGAACCCGTGCATGATGCCCCTAGTTGGTTATTAGGAGTAATTAGCTGGCGCGAATTAAAACTACCACTGATCTCATTTGAAAGTGCTGAAACCAGTTATTCTGGTAAATACCGCATTTCTTATATTGCGATTATTAATGCCATTGGCGGGCGCGAGAACTGTAAGTTTTTAGCTATTGCTTTGCGTGGATTGCCTAGTGCAATTAAGGTTGATGATCAAATTGATTATGATTTATCAGTAAAGCCAGAAGGTTTGGAACTCAGTGCCGTAAAGTTAGGGCAAGTACAGGCACGCATTCCAGACTTGCAAGGCCTTGAAAATAAACTAGCCGAGCTTGGCTTAATTTAATTTAAAGATGCCTGTTGGTAGTTTTAGATCTAAAGCCACTGGCAGGTGATCAGAAATACGCTCAGACAGTACGCGCACATTCTCAATGTCTAGCTCAGGCGTAATCAAAATATGATCTAGGCAACGTTGCGGGTTCCAGCTAGGAAAAGTAGCTAGCGCCTGAGGTGCGCGTAAATCCATAGTATTTAAAGGTGAATGCAAAAGTAAATCATCAACTGGAGTATTCATATCTCCCATAAGCACAACATGTTTATAAGCTTGGGTAATTTCACGGATATACGCTAGTTGTTTGTTGCGTGTACGTGAGCCTAAAGCCAAGTGCATCATCACAATAGCTAGCGCTTCTTTACCCTCGCCTACCTGCATCAAAATAGCACCGCGCCCAGCAGGGCCAGGAAGCTTATGGTTTTCTAAATGATGCGGCTGAAAACGGCTCAATAAGCCATTGCTATGTTGAGCAAAATGTCCCAAGTTGCGATTGAGTTGCTGATACCAGAAAGGGAAACAACCAAGGATAGAGAGATATTCAACTTGGTTAATGTAACCTGAGCGCAAGCTACCACCATCAACTTCTTGTAGCGCCACAATATCGTATTGGTTAAGTAATGCGGCAATTTTACTTAGATTGCGCTGGCGATTATGGTTGGGCAATACATGCTGCCAGCTACGGGTCAGATAATGTTTGTAAGAAGCCGTGGTTATGCCAACTTGGATATTAAAGCTCAATAAGCGCAATGACAGCGCATTAGTTGGCTTTTTTTGTTGCTCAAGCCATTGAAAGTTAACTTGCGGCTGGCAAACCTCAACCAGCCGCTCTTTCAATGGTGGTAATTTTATTAACATAAACCACCTTGTACGGCTTATTTGGCTTTAGCAGTACGTACCATGTCAATCAGCTGGTCAGCGACTTGAGTAGTTTCTTGTAAACCACCTGCAGTACCAATATCAAATAAGTATTGGCCATCTACAACCATTACAGGAACACCTTGTACTTGATAGGCAAGCGCTAGCTTACGTGCTTTGTCCATTTGTCCTTTAATGGCAAATGAGTTCCACATTTTGCTGAATTTGTCTTTATCAACGCCAATTTCAACAATAAATTTTTCAATGTCAGTGTAGTCTTTTAATTGGCGGCGTTCTTTGTGGATAGCGTCAAATACTTTGCTATGTAATTGGGAATCGACTTTTAGTGCTTCTAAGGTTAAAAATAATTGGCCATGAATATCCCATACGCCACCAAACATTGCAGGAACACGTACTAATTTTACGTCCTCAGGAAGGTTTTTTTGCCAGTTGGTGACAAAGGGCTCTAACTGGTTGCAATGTGGGCAGCCATACCAAAACATTTCAACCACTTCAATTTTGCTTTCATCAGCGACAGGTACTTTATTCTTTAGGACTTGGTATTCAACACCGGCTTGAATGCTAGGGGCTGCAATGGCAGTAGTGCCAGCTAAGCTAGCGCAGGCTAAAGTTAGGCCAAGGATAAGTTTACGCATGAGGACTCCATATAATTAAAGGTGCATCGCATACGGACGAAGGCGATTCTCTCGGTTCCATGATGGAATGCGTGTTGCAAGTTGTAATTGAGTATAGCTAAGTTTAGCCAGTGAAATCAGTAACAGTTAAACTAAATGTAAAAATTTAACTGGGATGTATTAACGATAAATTAAATAAGCGGCTTTGAATATCTGTGTTTATTCAGCGGGTTACCCAAGTACCTTGATGCTGTGTTTCACAGGCCGCCTTTAAAAATACAGCATCACTAGCGACGCCGTAGTAGTGGATATCATAGGTATAAGCCACGCCACCTACTTTGGCGTTGCGACAAACGCCATAAGACTCTTTAGGACAAAGATCCACATGCTTTACGCTAACTTCTTGACCCTTTAACTGTGGTTGACAAAAGCCATCTTTAAACATTTGCTCAGGAATATTTCGATTTTGCTGACACAGGGTGACCGATAGGTTTTCAGATTTACTGGTAATCACACAGGCCTTTGCCCAAGTTAACGTAGGTAGAGAAAACAACATCAGCAAAATAAACACACGCATGAAACAAACCTTATAAAAATAGTTTAAAACTTAGTCCAAGCAAGGATAAGGTATAGCCTTGCTGGCTAATCGTCTAGGGTATCATTGTGGAAACGGCTATGTTGCACGAAAATATTCCAACACACATTGTTTGCGGGCAACTGGGTGTAGGCAAAACCAGCCTATTGCGCTTTATGTTAAACAATAAACCTAAACATGAGCGTTGGGCAGTGCTTATTAATGAGTTTGGACAAATTGGTCTGGATGCCGCTTTGTTAGCTCAAGATGGTGATGGCGTCACCTTGCACGAGGTAGCTGGTGGCTGTGTGTGTTGTGTTAATGGCGTACCTTTTCAGGTAGGTTTAACGCGTTTACTGAACGCGAGTAAGGCTCAGCGTTTGTTTATCGAGCCTTCTGGGTTAGGGCATCCTCTGCAAATTATGCAGCAATTAGAACGACTACCCTGGCAGCAGGTTTTAGCACTGCAGCCACTTACTTATGTAGTAGATGCTAAAGCTCAAGTGCAAGGACGCGAATTAACAGCAGAGCAGATGGAGGTTGCACGAAAAGCAGGTTTAGTGGTGCTGAATAAGTGTGATCAGTTAAGTGCAGCTGAATTAACTCAAGTGCAACAGCAATGGCATGATTTTGCTATTACCAGTGTTGCACATGCACAGCTTGATTGGCGCCTAATTGCAGGTTCAACACGTATTGCAGCAGAACAAACAATTGAATTAGCCCAGCCTACAGCTAAAGTATTGAATAGTCTTTGGTTAGATCCATCTAAGCCTTTTTGTGCAGTGACAGAGGCGCAGCAAGGGTGGAGTATAGGTTGGCGTTGGCACAATAGCATTCAATTTGATTTATTAAAATTGCAGCTATGGTTGTCTTGCCAGCAATTTTTACGGGCAAAAGCTGTGGTTCAAACCAATGCTGGCTGCTTAAGTTTCAATCTTACTGCTGGGCAGGCAGTTCAGTGGCAAACGAGTGAGTGGCGCAATGATAGCCGCATAGAACTTATTTTTGATAAGGCGCAAAACCAGCAGCAACTGACGGCTGAACTCGCATTTTGTCATGCGCAATAAGGAACACAATAATGCAATTAGTGGCGTGGAAAGAACAGGTATCAGCAGGTATTAGCTTAACGGGTTGGCATAGTACGCCAACAGGTAAACCCGTTTTACACTTTTTGCATGGCAATGGTTTTTGTTGTCGAACCTACGAACCCATGTTAAAGCATTTATCAGAAAGCTTTGATTTGTGGTTATGTGATATTCAAGGGCATGGTGATAGTGAGCATGGTAAGAAGTTTTTAGGCTGGAACCGTAATGCCCAATTAGCTGCCGAGGTATTTCAAAAACGCCGCGGTATTTTTGGCAATGTACCTATTTACGGTGCAGGGCATAGTTTAGGCGCGGTATTAACTAGCTTGATGGCCGCAGAGAATCCTCGTTTATTTAATAAAATTATTTTGCTGGACCCTGTATTCTTCTCGCCACGTATGATTTTTCTTATGCAAAGCTTAAGTTGGCTTGGTTTAAGCAAGCAACATTCACTGGCTAAAAGCGCCGCACGCCGACGTAACCAATGGCCTAGCAAAGAAGCTGCTTTTTCTGCGTTGCGTCCGCGTGGAGTGTTTAAATATTGGACAGATGACTCAATGTGGGCTTACGTCAATCATGCCATGATGGAGGTACAAGGTGGGGTGCAACTGAAATGTCGACCTAGTTTGGAAGCAAAGATTTTTTCCAGCACGCCCAATAAACTATGGAAGTCGATATTTAGCATTGGCATACCTGTGCGTATTCTGTATGCAGATAAAACCTTTCCTTTTGTCCGACAGTCCGCATTACGTTGGTCAGCGAGCAAAACTAATGTGTCAACGCAAGAAGTGGTGGGTGACCATTGTTTTATGCAAGGAACGCCAGAAGAAACCGCGCAGCTAATGAAACGCTTCCTTATTGATTAAACTTGGCCATACTCTTGCCCATACCTTAACCAACGATCAAGCAGTGGGCTGGCGTGGTCAGGATAGGAGCGCATTAATTCAATGGCTGCTTCACGCACATTAGGTAGTAAAGCAGCATCACGCATAAGATCGGCTACTTTAAATTGAAGTAGCCCAGTTTGACGTGTTCCTAGCATTTCACCTGGTCCACGCAGCTCTAAATCACGCTCAGCAATAATAAAGCCGTCATTGGTTTCTCGCATAATAGCTAAACGTTCGCGTCCAATATGCGATAAAGGTGGATGATAGAGCAGTACACAATGGCTAGCGGCACTGCCTCGCCCAACGCGACCTCGTAACTGATGTAGTTGCGCCAAACCTAAACGCTCTGGGTTTTCAATCACCATTAAACTGGCATTAGGCACATCAACGCCCACCTCAATAACTGTCGTTGCCACAAGTAGTTGTAGCTCTCCTGCTTTAAAGGACTCCATAACCTGCGCTTTTTCTGCAGGTTTCATGCGCCCATGAATTAACCCAACAGACAAGCCTACTAATGCAAGTTGTAATTCCTCAAAGGTGGTTTGAGCGGCTTGGCAGGTGAGTTCTTCTGATTCTTCAATGAGCGTGCATACCCAATAGGCTTGTCGACCTTCAGCGCAAGCTAGGCGTACCCGCTCAATTATATCAGGGCGCTTGCTATCGGCTAACACCACGGTATTCACAGGAGTTCTGCCTGGAGGAAGCTCATCTAAAACCGAAGTATCTAAATCGGCATAAGCGCTCATGGCGAGCGTGCGGGGAATAGGTGTAGCGGTCATGATAAGTTGGTGCGGGCTTAAACGGCCTTCAACCCCTTTTTGGCGCAAAGCCAAACGCTGTTGCACGCCAAACCTATGCTGCTCATCAATAATAGCTAAGGCTAGATTTTTAAACTGCACTTCTGCTTGAAAGAGTGCGTGGGTGCCTACAACCATAGGCGTGCCGTTGGCAATTTGCTCAAGCGCTGCCGCGCGTGCTTTGCCTTTTAGTTTGCCAGCTAGCCAAGCTACCTCGATATTTAGCGGGGCAAGCCATTTGCTGAAGTTGATAAAATGCTGCTCAGCAAGAATCTCTGTTGGTGCCATCAACGCCACTTGATAACCCGCTTCTAGCGCTTGCAAAGCAGCAATCGCAGCGACTACGGTTTTTCCTGCGCCTACATCACCTTGGACTAAACGTAGCATAGGCAGCGATTGGGCTAAATCCCAAGCAATCTCAGCGCCTACACGTTTTTGTGCATTGGTTGGGCTAAACCCTAGATTTTCTAAAAACTGATTCACTAAATAGGTGCTAGGTGCTAACTGAGGAGCAAGCTGCTCTCGCATTTGTTCACGTAAACGCTGCAAAGATAACTGGTGAGTTAATAGTTCTTCAAAGGCTAAGCGTTTTTGCGCCCAATGTTGACCTTCGGCAAGCTCTGCAAGATTGGCATCCTGTGGTGGTTGGTGTAGATAACGAATAGCCTCATTAAGTGGGCCTAAGTGATATTTCTCTGCTAAGGCAGAAGGCATCCAATCAGGCAAGTTGCGCGGTGTTAAGTGTTCTAATGTTTGGCTGGCCAACAAACGCATACGTTGTTGAGTTAGGCCTTCTGTTAAAGGGTAGATAGCAGTTAGTGTCTGCTCTAAAGGGCCAGTATCCTGTTGCTCTGTACGGTACTCAGGATGATAAATTTCTAATCCACTGGCGCCAGGGCGAACTTCCCCGTAACAACGAACCTTAGTGCCTTTAGCAAAGCCATTTTTTTGTGCTGTGCTAAAATGGAAAAAGCGAAGCACTATGCTGCCTGTTGAATCTTGTAAGCGTACTACTAGGCTACGGCGGCGCCCCATGGAAACATCAGTAACAGCTACACTGCCCTCAATAACCGCATCTTGACCTGGACGCAAGGCGGCAATGGGAACAATGCGAGTGCGGTCTTGGTAACGTAAAGGTAAATGAAACAGCATATCTTGCAAGGTTTCAATGCCAACCTTCTTTAATTTTTCAGCCAGGGCTGCACCTACTCCTTTTAGAGTAGTAATAGAGAGTTGAGAAAGATCAGACATAGACTACTGAGTTTTACGCGCTAATGAGCACTCACTAATGGCATTGGAGAGTATTTCAATTGCTTTAGGGCGAGGAAAGCTAGCGCGCCAAGCAATAGCTACTGTGCGTTTTGGAGCAGGTTCTTCCATGGGGCGGACCTCAATAACGCCAGGTGCATAGTGGTGCGTATCTACCGCTGATAATGGTAGAACAGACACACCTAAGCCAGATGCCACCATATGACGAATAGTTTCAAGCGAGTTGGCTTCTACAGTAGTGTATTTACTGTTAGAGCCTAGCTCCTTATTAGTGGTTGGACAGGCTTCCAATACTTGATCACGGAAACAGTGGCCTTCGCCTAGTAACAACAAGCTCTTATCATCAAGTAAACTGCTGCTAATAGTGGTTTTTTGGGTCCACGGATGTTCTGCTGACATCAGTACATAGAAGGGCTCGTCGTAGAGCGCTTTGGTAAGAATATCTGCATCTTGAAATGGCAACGCCACAATAATGGCATCTAGTTCGCCATTACGTAGCTTGTCACGTAAAACATGAGTGAAGTTTTCTTCAATATAAAGCGGCATTTCAGGTGCTACTTTATGTAATTGAGGAATTAAATGTGGAAATAAATAAGGCCCAATAGTATAAATAGCTCCGACCCGCAAAGGCGCTGCTAATTGATCCTTACCAGCTTGTGCTAGTTCGCGAATACTTTGTGTTTGCTCAAGTACTCTTTGTGCTTGGGCGATAATACCCTCGCCGACAGGTGTGACTCGAACTGCGCTTTTACTGCGTTCGAATATTAAAATGCCGAGCTCATCCTCAAGCTTTTTAACACCTACGGATAATGTAGGCTGACTTACATGACAGCGCTCAGCTGCACGACCAAAATGTTGCTCTTGGGCTAAAGTGACAATATAGCGTAATTCAGTAAGAGTCATAATTTCATTCCATCGGTGACTGAACAAGCATATCTTTTGTTGACCATGAAAACCATGTCTAAAGGATAAAGGACAATAGAATGACACAAAAAAAATGCCAAAAAATTCTCATCATTGGTTGTGGTGATTTAGGCATGCGTCTAGTGCGTGGATTAACAGCGCAGGGCTGGGAGGTGTATGCCTTGCGTAGAACTATAGTGGAAATGCCAGAGAGTGCGAGACAAATTGTCGCAGATGTGACTTCAAGTCACTTACCTGCCGATTGGCCGACGGATTATGACTATGTTGTCTACTCTATTGCAGCTTCTGAGTTTACTGAACAAGGTTATCGAGCCGCCTACGTGCAAGGTTTACAGAACGTTTTAACTTGGTTGGCAAACAATGAAAGTCCGCTTAAACGGTTTATTTTTACTTCCAGTACAGCTGTATATGGGCAAACCGATGGGCAATGGGTTAACGAGGATTCTGTAACAGAACCTAATCGCTGGAATGGCCAGCTTATGTTAGAAGCTGAACAATTAGCACAGACCAGTGGTTATCCTGCAACTGTGGTACGTCTTTCAGGTATTTATGGTCCGAATCGTGATCATTTAGTGCAAAGAGCCTTAGCTGGCTATTCAGCTCATAAAGGCTCAATGACTAATCGTATTCATGTGCAAGATGCCGCAGATTTTTTACTAACGCTACTCGCGCAGAGTGAAGCTGGCGCAATTATTGATAACTGCTATCTGGTAAATGATGATTTGCCTGTAGAGCTAGAAGATGTGCTAGCTTGGTTGCGACAAGAATTAAATATTACAATCAAAGAATCGTTGTTTATGCCAGCAATGGCGGGCAGTAAGCGCTGCGATAATGCACGGGCTAAAGCCTTAGGTTGGCAACCAAAATATCCAGATTATCGTATCGGTTATGCGCCTATGATTGCGCCCTTGTTATCAAAAAACGGGTCGTAATTAGGTAGTCTAGTGTTTAAGCTGCGATTAGTTTGCTTGAGGTGACTTATGCCTAATATCTTGCTTAATAATCAGCAGTTTGAGCGCATCGCAAAAGCGATTGGCTATTTGTATACGCATCATAAACAACAGCCTAGTTTGCAACAGCTAGCACAAGCTTTACATTTAAGCCCTGAGCATTTACAGCGGCAGTTTACGCAATGGGTGGGCATTAGTCCGAAAAAGCTTTTGCAGTATTTAAATGTCGAATATGCCAAGCAGCAACTGAGCCAACAACACAGTTTACTTCATGTAGCTGGGGAGACAGGTTTGTCTGGTACAGGTCGACTGCATGATTTATTTGTGCAGATTGAAGGTATGACACCAGGTGAATTTAAACAAGGTGGTGCGGGTTTAGACATCAACTATGCATACTTAAGCAGTCCTTTTGGTGATTTGCTAGCCGCAGCAACGCCTAAAGGTTTGTGTCATTTGATGTTTTATAGCCAAGCAGATCAAGCCTTAGTACAACTGCAACAAGGCTTTCCTGCCGCTAGGTTGGTGCAACAAAGCACTAGCACACTAGAGCAAGTAGAAAGACTGTTAGCGGGTTTATCTGTAGATCAACCATTGGCCTTGCATATTAAAGGTAGCGCATTTCAAATTAAGGTTTGGCAGGCGCTCTTGAAGATTCGATCTGGGCAGTTACGCAGTTATCAGCATATTGCACAGGACATCTCCCAGCCTACGGCCAGCCGTGCAGTAGCTAGTGCGATTGCTAGTAATACAATTGCTTTGCTGATTCCTTGTCATAGGGTCATTCGCAGCACTGGTGTTATTGGTGAGTATCGTTGGCAACATGAGCGTAAATTGGCCGTTTTGGCCTGGGAACTGGCTCATGCAGATAGATGATTTATTTAGCCAGTTAGGCGCCACACAACGCAACTTATTACCCTACGATGGTGAACTCTACAATTACGGTTTTACACTGAGCAAACAGCAGGCAGATAAGTATTTCACTGAACTATTAACTCAGATTGACTGGCAGGCCGACACTGCATTTATCTATAACAAGCTGCACCGCACTGAGCGCCAAATTGCGTGATTTGACGATAAAGCTTTTGTACACCACTATTCAGGCACTAACAAAATAGCTCAGCCTTGGTTGGCTGTAGTGCATGAACTGAAAATGCAAGTAGAACAGCGTTTACAGCAGTGTTTTAATTCCTGTTTAGTCAATCTTTACCACAATGGGCAAGAAGGTATGGGGTGGCACAGTGATGATGAGCAAACTTTAGGTATTACTACAAGTATTGCCAGTTTAAGCTTAGGTAGCACTAGGCGCTTTTGTTTTAAGCACAAAACAACCAAACATAAGTGCGAACTTAGTTTGCAGCATGGGCAATTGGTTGTAATGCAAGGCGTTACCCAAAGGTTTTGGTGGCATTGCATTCCCAAAATGGCAGATATTCATCAACCACGTATTAATCTGACCTTTAGAACAATTATTCCTGCCCAGTAATGAGCAGTTTGCTAATTTTGCACTATCTTTTTTTAGGTATTCAGTTAGTTTGGCTACTGAAATTTTCAAGGAGCAAAAATATGCATAGCAAACTTATGGTCGGCTGTTTTTTGGGCAGCTTAATGGCGTTTAGCGGACAGGCTTTAGCCAATGAAGTAATAGGCGGAGATTTAGCCTTTTTCTGTAAAACAACCAATAATAAAGAAATTTTTGTGCGCCAATTAGGAAACACCGTCGTGTATTCGTTTGGTAAACCAGGTGCAAAGCCTGATATTGTATTACAACGCCGTTTTGACCAGCTACCAGAGCGTTTTTGGACAGGTGTGGGAAGCAGTATCTCATCTTATTTAGTGATTCCAAATGGCGACTACAGCTATGTATTGGGCGTTCATGTAAATCGTAATTCTGAAGAGCATGAAGCTAGCTTCAACCTTCCGGTAGAGAAAAGTGGCACTGAAATAGCAACACTACAGTGCGACCCTAAGTTTGTCTTTGATAACCGCGCCAATGTTAACCTCCCTTGGTAAGCTAACTTACTTTTACTGCAAACCTATAAGACACTTGCCATGTTGAATGTATTGAATAATCAGTCTCGTGCGCTACTTGCACTTAAACCAATTGATCCGGTATGGCAATGTGTCAGCCAAGATGATATGCAGTTTTATCATGCAGATGGCGTGCTGTATAAAGCTATTTTTCGAGTGCCGATAAATCCGTATTCACAATTAGCTTATGAGGATGTTAAGTATGATTTTATTGTCGAATATGACTTGAACTTACCCTTAAATGAGCAATTAGAGGTGATTGCCCCACGAGGTCAGGCAAAAACTATTAATTATAGATATATCAGTGGTTTGCGTACTCACAAACTGCCCCATATAAAAATGGATTTAACTAACAAAGCGGCGCTGGTTGAGTGTGGCGTGCGTTGGCTACCAGGTTTTACCTTTAATTCAACTGATACTCTCAACCAAGATATTGCGGCTTTTGTGCAAAGCTACGGCGAAAAAGAATGGCAAAAACAGCTTAAGCTGCTTTGTAAAAGCCCGAAAACACGACAAAAGTACGCAGAAGGCGATATTTTCTGTGTGAGTGTAGGACCTAATCAGTTCGTGTATTTACTTTTAATTGGCTCCTTAATGCACTTGCGTAAAACAAAGCTCTGGGCTGAACAAGTGCCCAAAAATCACTATATGAAATCATGGATGGGTATTCCTGTTATATATCGAAAATATGACTTCATAAGTGATCGTAATGATTTAGCACAGGATGAAATAACGCAACATACCTTATTAGCTGCTGAATACAGCATGGATGATCAATTTATGCGCGGTGACTATAAAATCATAGGGCATAAACCGTTAGTGGCGGATGATATCGACTTTCCCATTTCTTTTAGCGTACATACTCGGCAAGGGGAAGGTGCTACCACCGCAGCAGGCATGGGATTATTGGCTGATGATGAGGTTGAAAACCTGCATATACTGCAAAGCTATGCACAGCGTAAGGCAGATGTATGGTTAACCTTAGAATGGGGAATAGGTTCATATCGTTGGCGTTTGCAGGATTACTTGGCGCATAAAGATCTTGATCTGTGTTTTATACCGCATTCAGGTGTTGGCTGGGGAGTTGCTGGGTTTCATCCAGCAGCTGAACCTAAAGTAGGTAATGCATTAGATGCCTTTGGTGAGGATAAATTAGTTCAGCTATTAACTAGCTTAGGTCAACCACCTATTACCGATTTTGATGCATTTAACCAAGCGCATTTGGGGTTAACCCGCCAAGCGTATATTGATTACATACAGGCTAATTAAGCACTTTTAGTGCAAGGATGAACCATGGCACGCAAACGTAAAAAATTACCTGAAAACTTTGAAGAAATCGCAAAAACAGGTGATTTAGCCCAACTACAAGCAGTCTTTGAACAGTGCGAGATTAACGCATATGGCGGTTATCGAAAGGGTAATGCCTTAAGCTTTAAAGGTATCAGTCTTGAGGGAATAGCATGGTTAGTGGCACAAGGCATTGATATAAAAATGGGCGACAGTTGGGGTGTTCCGCCTATTCAACATCAAGCAAGGCAAAGTGCCGCGAATGTTAAGTGTTTATTGCAGTATGGCGCAGATATTGAACAACAAGACAACTACCAGAAAACACCCCTGTTTAATCTGGTGAGTGAGTACAACTTAGCCGCAGTAAAAAATTTAATAGCAAATGGCGCTAATCTACACGCAGTCAATTTTGACTATTCAACTCAAATGACGGTGTTAGATGCAGCGTTATGGCGTTGTAGCAATGCTCACATTCCACGTGCTGCCGAAATGGCTGAGTTCTTGCTGGCGCAAGGCGCAGTAGTGGGCGCAGAAGCCAAGAATTACGTGCAAAACATTGGTGAAGAGTTTGAGTTTTACCGTGCTGATTTTGATCCTGACTACCTTCCAGAGGTTGAGCAAGGATTGAGCAAGCTGTATCAATTATTTGAGGTAAAACCAGCCGCTAAACGGCTTATTCATGATGGAAAACAGCCTATTATTGTGGCTGACGGCACTTGGCGGCAACAGTTCAACCAGCTATGGGAGATGTTGGTACCAGGAAGTGGTAGTGCGCTAACCATACAAGGCGAAGTGATTCGTATCATAGGTAAGGTCAGTAATGAAATTTTGGGCAATGGCGGGATAAATTGGAGTAAAGACTACAAAAAATTACCGCAAGCACTGCCGTATTATTTCGCCCAAGGCAACTCATTACCTGAAGATCAAATGCAACAATTGCTTGAGTTAGCCAATGCAGTCTCGGCGCACTCTAGTGAAGAACTGCTGGGGCGTTTAAGTGAGTTGGCTGTGCAATGGGTTCAGCTAAATCCACAACCTATGACTTTAGGTAAAGTGGCTTATAAACGTTAATTAATCTTGCTAGGCAAGCACAGCTGCCTAGCGAGAGACAGACTAACTTAATACCATTATGGCTTCAGCTTCAACCAGCGCTTGGCGGGGTAATTCAGAAATGCCCACCGCAGCGCGTGCAGGAAAAGGCTGGCTAAAATAACGGCTCATGACTTCATTAACAGTCGCAAAATTAGCAAGGTCGGTGAGGTACACATTGATTTTCACCAAGTCATCTAAATTACCGCCTGCCGCTTGAGCTACGGCTTTAAGGTTTTCAAACACTTGCACTGTTTGTGCTTCAATACCACCTTCAACAATTTGCATGGTGCTGGGGTTTAGTGGGATTTGCCCAGAAAGATATACCGTAGAACCTGCTTTAATAGCCTGTGAGTAAGTACCAATAGCAGCAGGTGCGTTATCTGTATGAATGGCGGTTTTGCCCATTACAAACTCCAAAATAATAGGTTAAGCACTAATACGATTAATGCGTGAAACGCCTTTGATGGCACGTAAGCGGCGGATAACACGCGCTAAATGAACACGATCAGTAACGCTAACGCCCAGCTGCACTACGCTCATACGTCCATCGCGTTCATCGACTGAAACTTTTTCGATATTAGCATCGGCTGAGGCAACTGCTGTGGCTAAGGTAGCGATTAAGCCGCGCTGATGAATAAGATCAATACGCAGCTCCACATTAAACTCGCCTTCAATATCCTTGGCCCAGAGCAAGGGGATGCATTTTTCAGGGTTACTACGAATATCCGCAATGTTCTTACAGCTAGTGCGGTGCACAACCATACCTTTACCTGCAGATAAGTGCCCTAGCACAGCATCGCCAGGAATAGGTGTGCAGCAGCGAGCATAACTCAGTACTAAGCCTTCAGTACCGCGAATGGTTAGAGGACCATCTTCAGTCAACGGATGATGTGGGCTAGCATCAGCACTAATTAAGCGTGCAGCCACCACATGCGCAGTTCTGTTGCCTAAACCGATATCCTCTAAGAGTTGATTAAATTCTGTCATTTTGTATTCATCAAGCAGTAACTTGATGCGTTCTTCGGTGACATCACTCATTTGCATGTGCAAATCGTCTAGTGCTTTGTTCAGTAAGCGATCACCCAGTGCGACAGATTCATCATGTTGTTGGCTTTTTAATGCGTTGCGAATATGCGTGCGAGCTTTTCCTGTCACAACAAAGTTAAGCCAAGCAGGATTTGGGCGGGTATTGGGAGCAGTAAGAATCTCAACGGTTACACCGCTTTCTAATGGTTGAGATAAAGGTGCAACGCGTCTATTGATGCGGCAAGCTAAGCATTTATTACCAATATCCGTATGCACTGCATAGGCAAAGTCAACGGGAGTAGCGCCGCGCGGTAGTTCCATAATGCGCCCTTTAGGCGTGAAAACGTAAACTTCATCAGGAAAGAGATCAATTTTTACGTTTTCAATAAACTCCAACGAGTTGCCAGCGCTCTGTTGTAACTCTAATAAACCTTTAACCCAACGTCGTGCGCGTGCATGATTGGTGCGTGGTGCATGTTCTTCATCTGCTTTATACAGCCAATGTGCAGCAATACCATTGTTGGCCAGTTCTTCCATTTCAGTGGTACGAATTTGGATCTCAATAGGTACACCCATACCAAATAAAGTGGTATGCAATGACTGATAACCGTTGGCTTTAGGAATCGCAATATAGTCTTTAAAACGTCCTGGAATGGGTTTGTAAAGATTATGCATCGCACCTAGTACGCGATAGCAAGTATCTACCTTGTCAACAATAATGCGAAATGCATAAACATCCATAATTTCATTGAATGCTTTACGTTTAACACGCATTTTGCGGTAAATGCTATACAGGTGCTTTTCCCGTCCGCCTACGTCAGCTTGAATGCCTTCATGCGCTAAGCAATCGCTAAGAGACTGGCCGATCTTTTGAATAATCTCTTTGCGATTGCCACGTGCTTTTTTAACTGCAGCTTGAATGCGTTCTGCACGCATAGGATGCATGGCTTTAAAACCAAGATTTTCAAACTCAGTAAAAATAGTATTAATGCCAAGACGATTGGCAATAGGTGCGTAAATTTCTAGGGTTTCTTTGGCAATACGGCGGCGCTTTTCAGGGTTTAACGCGCCTAATGTGCGCATATTGTGTAGGCGATCGGCGAGTTTTACTAAGATCACGCGAATATCGCGCGCCATTGCCATTGCCATCTTTTGGAAGTTTTCAGCCTGAGCTTCCGCTTTGGTGCCAAACTTCATCTGCGTTAGCTTGGTAACACCATCAACCAGATCCGCCACGCTTTGTCCAAATTGCTCAGTAATGGCCTCTTTAGGGATACCTGTATCTTCAATAACATCATGCAATAAGGCCGCCATCAAACTTTGATGGTCCATATGCATATTGGCTAGCACAGTGGCAACTGCCAATGGATGGGTCACATAATGCTCACCACTACTGCGCAGTTGGCCGTCATGGGCTTGCTCTGCGTAATAGTAGGCACGACGAACAAGGTTAACTTGTTCGGTTGGTAAGTAGGTTGCAAGCTGTTGCGCAAGACGCTCTATTGCAGGCATAAAAACCTCGAATGCGCTGGAAAACTGTGTGCAGTGTTAAAGCAGCTTACAACCGTGCATGGCATTAACGTAAATCAGTGTCAAAGGCAGTGAATAAAGGTTCGTCATGCATCATTGCTTCTTCACTGGCAATAATAGCAGGCGTCACTAAGCCATCTGCAATTTCACGTAGCGCTAAAACCGTTGGTTTATCATTCTCTAACGGTACTTTAGGCTCTTTGCCGCCGGTTGCGAGCTGACGCGCACGTTTCGTTGCCAGCATAACTAGCTCAAAACGGTTATCAACATTTTCTAAACAATCTTCAACTGTAACGCGAGCCATGGTGTTCCTCTTAAATTGAGTGCAGTAGCTTAAAGTAAGCCACACTTAATGAGATAGTCTAAAAAATAACCTAGCACAAGGGAAGAGCTATAGGCTTTTTATACAAAAGAAATCAAGTTCTAGAGCACATAATCTAAGCTGTTTTGACTAAAAGTGCAGAATGCTGAATAAGTTGTAAATGAAGATGTAAACAATTTTCAATTAGTTTCATTAAATGATAAGTTATCATTTTCATCCAATGACTAAGACTAAAGAGGATAACATGTTAACCAAAGCTAGTCGTAAATCGGTAATGGCATTTGGCCTATCGGCATTATGCCTTATGGCTGGATTCGCTCAGGCAGCAGAGCGCGAATTAGATACCGCTTATGGCAAAGTGCGGATCAAAGGTGAGCCAATGCGTGTGATTACATTGGATGAAGGCGCATTAGATTTAAGTTTATCTATTGGTATTAAACCAGTAGGTGCTTTAGCCAGTCGTGGCGGTGATAAAGTAGCTAATTATTTGCAAGACAAAGCCAGTGATATCACTATTGTTGGTTCTGTACGTGAACCTAATCTTGAAGCTATTTTCCGTCAAAAACCGACGTTGATTTTAGCAGCAGCTGGCTTGCCAGAAGATACTTACAAAAAATTAAGCTTAATGGCGCCTACAGTGGTACCTGAAAAAGATGCTGCGTTTCGCCCATGGCGCGATAACATGCGCTTTTATGGCAAGGCCTTAGGCCGTGAACAGGCAGTAGAAGCTAAACTAGCTGAGATTGACCAACGAATTGCTGCTTTAAAGGCCAAGCTGCCACAAGAGGTTAGCCTGTCAGTTGCACGCTGGAATCCGCAAGGCCCTATTGTGATGTCAGCTAATTTGTTTGTTGGGCAAATTATTAATGACCTTGGCGTAGAAACTACAGAGCTTGCCAAAAGTGTCAAAGACCGCCCACATAGCGACACGCTCAGCCTTGAAAACTTATCCGGCATTGATGCAGATTGGTTATTCTTAGGCACTCTGAATGCCGATGGTAATAAAGCCTTAGAAGATGCAAAAAAACAGCCTGCGTTTGTACGTTTAAATGCTGTTAAACAACAGCATGTAGTTACTGTAGATGGGCAAATCTGGAGCAGTGGCAGTGGCCCTTTAGCGGCTGAAGTCATTTTAACTGACATTGAGAAAGCTATTCTTAGCGAGACTAAATAAGGCGTTACGTGTTGAATAATGCAACGGCACCTAGATCATTAATTTGGGTTGTTGCGCTATGTTTAGGGCTAGTCCTTATTTTAGGGCTAGCTAGCTTAATCATAGGTGCAGGAACAGAAGTTGGTATTAAGCTTAGTATTCAAGTTTTACTTGGGCAGGTGGAAAACGACAATGCCCATTTTACTATTTATCAATTGCGCTTAATACGCACACTATTAGCTTTAGTGGTAGGAAGCAGCCTAGGTGCAGCAGGCGCTTTACTACAAACGGTAACACGTAACCCTTTAGCTGAACCTGGCCTGTTGGGTGTGAGTCAAGGCGCTGCCTTTGCTGTAGTGTTAGCTATTTATTGTGGCTATTCGGCGGTGTCTGTCAGTATGGGGGTAGCCGTATTAGGCGCTTTAGTAGGCTGCATGTTGGTACTGCTGGTATCAGGCATGCGTAATGTAGGCAGTGATCCTATTCGTTTGATCTTAGCCGGTGCAGCCTTTTCAGGAATTTTGTTATCTGCCAGTAGTTTGCTGTTAATGAGCGATAGCCGCAGCGCTGATGAAATGCGTTTTTGGCTAATAGGCGCTCTAGGTGGGCGCTCTATCGATGTTTTGCAGGGGAGTCTTATAGGTTTAGTCTTAGGATTGTGCCTATCTTTTCCTTTATTACGCCCTTTAGCCGCATTAGCACTGGGTGAACGTGTGGCTGCCGGTTTAGGCCATAAGCCACATTTAACCCGATTTCTTAGCTTGCTCGTAGTTGCTCTACTTGTTGGTATAGCAACAGCAGCGGCAGGACCTATTGCCTTTGTGGGGCTGGTTGTACCCTATTTGGCTCGGTTTTTAGTGGGGCCTGATATTCGGCGCGCCTTTCTAATATCTTTATTATTAGGACCTAGCGTTCTACTATTTTCTGACATAGTTGCGCGTGTATTGGTTAAACCCTACGAGCTTCCTATTGGTGTGATTACGGCTTTTGTAGGTGCACCAATTTTAATTGCTGTAGTGCGCACTCGCCGTTTGCCAAGTTTGTAGGTGTGATCTATGCAAACAGAACTCTTACTACAAATAGGCTCATGGCGGCTACGTTGGTATAAGCGCAGCATTATAGTTATTTTTGGATTACTACTTCTTTTAGCACTGCTGAGCATTTTACGTTTGCTGGCAGGTGAAAATTTATCAGTTTGGCAAACCATACAAGCTGTATTAGGTGTGGGAGATGATTTTACTATCTTCTTGATTCAAGAGTTACGCTTACCTCGTTTATTGGCAGGCATATTATCTGGCGCTGCTTTGGGCGCATCAGGCTGTTTATTGCAAACTTTAGCGCAAAATCGTTTAGCGACACCTAGCATCATAGGTATTGATAACGGCGCAACAGCCTTTGCTGTTGCGGCTATTGTGGCTGTACCTACCAGCCTTGCGCCAAGTGCTTTGGCCTTAGTAGGTGCTACCACTGCCGCTGCTTTAGCCTTTGGTTTAAGCGGTGGTTCTGGTGCGAAAGGTTATCGTTTCATTATGGTAGGCATTGGGTTGGGCGCGGTTTTTGGTGCGCTGACTAACCTTATGCTAGCGCGTACAGATATGGACAGTGCCAATATGGCCTACCCTTGGACTGTAGGTAGTCTAAGCGCACGTTCATCCAGCAATATCAGTTTTCTGGCGATTTGTTTAGTGATCTGCCTACCTTGGGCAATGTATCTTGCTCGCCAGCTTAACTTAATGCGCTTCTCTGATGCAGTAGCAGTAGGCTTAGGTGTAGCAATCAAGCGTATTCGTATTTGGACGTTGGTTGTTACTGTGCTACTGAGTGCTTTTGCAATCGCGCTGGCAGGCCCTGTAGGTTTAGTGGCCTTAGCAGCACCTGAAATGGCACGTTATTTAACAGGTAGTAGGCAAGTGCCGGTGTTTAGTTCTGCCTTAGCAGGAGCCTTGATTATGATTGCTGCAGATTGGATAGGCCAGTCACTCTTTATTGTTGAAATTCCAGTTGGTGTTATTGCGGCTATTGTTGGTGGCCCTTACTTGTTATGGATTTTACTGCGTCAACCTGCACGAGGTAGCTTATGAGTATTGCATCTTTTGTTAAACATCAGAGGGATGCACGTTTAGAAGCGCAATCTTTAACGTTAGGCTATGCTCAAGAATTGATTGTAAAGCAACTATCACTACAGATTCCGCAAGGTAAAGCAACGGCTATTGTTGGCCCTAACGGCTGTGGAAAATCCACTTTGCTGGCTGGATTGTCACGCTTGCTAAAAGCTAAAAGTGGCAGTGTTTTACTCAATGGTGAGCAGATTCAGAAATTACCTACTCGCCAAGTAGCACAGCAACTGGCTTTATTACCACAAGAAACAATAGCCCCTGACGGCTTGACTGTGCGTGAACTAATTCGCTTTGGACGTCAGCCCCATCAAGGTTTATTGCGCCAATGGTCAGATGATGATGAGCAAATTGTGCACAAAGCTATTGCTATGGCAGATTTAGAAAAATTTGCCGATCGCCCTTTAGAGTCAATGTCTGGCGGGCAACGGCAGCGCGCTTGGATTGCGATGGCAGTGGCGCAGGCAACACCTTTGCTATTGCTAGATGAGCCGACTTCAGCGTTAGATTTAGGTCATCAGATAGAAATATTTGAGCTGATTCGCGAGCTGGTTGCCGTTGAAAAAACCATTGTCATGGTTGTGCATGACCTATCTAGTGCTTGTCGTTATGCGGATCATATTGTAGCTATGCGAGATGGGCAGATTATTGCTCAAGGTACGCCCAGCGACATCATTACACCTGAGCTGGTTGAGCAGCTTTATGATGTGAAATGCTCAATTCTGCAAGATCCCATCAGCCATACACCTATTATTACTGGATTGAAACGTGCCTAACGGCATACTGCCCTACACCTAGGGCAGTATCCGCTAAACTTACTGAATGAGATCATTCAATAATACTTTATGGCTTTGTGCTTGTGCATTTAAACGTAATTGGTTGGCGCGAAAAATAGCCTTTAAGTCATCTAAAGCAGTAGAGAAATCATCATTGATAACAATGTAGTCATAATCTACATAGTGGCTCATCTCAGACACCGCCTGCGACATCCGTTGATCAATCACTTCTTGACTGTCTTGCCCACGATTATTTAAACGCTGGCGCAAAGCTTGCTGGGTAGGCGGTAGAATAAAAATAGACTTAGCTTCAGGCATCAGCTTGCGGACTTGCTCTGCACCTTGCCAGTCAATTTCTAAAATTAAATCGTAACCTTGATTTAGTGTTTCCTTTACCCAAGCGGCACTGGTGCCATAGAGGTTACCAAATACCTGTGCGTGCTCTAAAAATTCATGGTTTTCAATCATGCTTTCAAACACATTGCGCTCTACAAAGTGGTAATTCACACCGCAAACTTCACCAGGGCGTATAGCACGTGATGTATGAGACACAGATACACGCACAAAGGGTAAGCTATCAATTAAGGCTTTTACTAAGCTTGTTTTTCCAGCACCTGAAGGTGCTGACACAATGTACAGTGTTCCGATAGAGGACATAGGCGTTAAATCTCAATTGAACAGACAAACGGAAAAATAAAATAATACTAGGTAGATTACTGTAACTGGCGACGATAATCAGTTTATTTTGCGGTTTTATTGATCCGAATGGCAAAGTGTTTAACAAAACCAGCGTAAGATTGGTTAGTAATCTTTATCCCACATGCTTTACAATTTGCGCTTACTGCATAATACATCTGCATGGATGTATTACGGCTGCCAATGTTAAGGAAGACCTGTCGCATCTTAACCTAGTGTTAGGCATGCATGCTCATCAAGGACGAGAGACAGGTTATGGCTGATGTACAAAGGCTTTTGTCACAGTTTTTTCGATTTAATAGCAGCAGTTAGCTTAATTGAATGGTTTTGTGATGCCTGAGTAATGGTTATTAGTGTAACAATGACTACCACTATACTTGTTGTATTGCTGTTAGTGTTTATTGGAATGTGCTTTTATTACCGTCATGCGCTAAAGCGACAGCAGCATTATGGGATACGTCTTAGTCGGATTAATGAGCAGCTAAAACATACCAATACCCGCCTAGAGCAAATGAGCCTAACAGATAGCCTGACAGGTCTGGCTAATCGTCGCTACTTTGATCTTGTGCTTGCACAGGAATACGCACGTCATGCGCGTAATAGTGGCATGCTTAGCTTATTAATGATTGATATCGATTACTTTAAGAGTATTAATGACACCTACGGTCATCTCGTGGGTGATGCTTGTTTAGAGTTGATCTCGGACTACTTGCGCAATAGTGTCTCACGTTCAGGCGACTTAGTAGCACGTTATGGCGGGGAAGAGTTCGCCATTATCTTACCCAGAACATCACTCACAGGAGCTGTTACCATAGCACGTCGTATCTCCGAAGGAATGCAACGTCTTATTTTGCCCACAGACCTAATTGATACACCACCGCCTACTATTACTGTTAGTATTGGCGTGGCTAGCGTGTTATGTGATAGCCACAGCTCAGATCTACAATTGTTAGAAAAAGCTGATCAGCATTTATACAACGCAAAAAATGCAGGGCGTAACCTTGTATGGTTTGAAGAGCAATCACCTTTATTCAATTCCTAGCTATTAGTGTAATTTAAATTTGCGCAACGTCCGTTAAGGTAGGTTAAAAAGTTATCAGACCATAAATTAAGGGGATGCTTATGCACTTTACTCGGACGTTCATAGTTAGCAGTCTACTAGTCGCCTTACTAGCTGCTCCAACAGTGCAAGCCAAACAGCCCCCAGAACTTAGTGCAGCAGCGCAAGCGGCTGCCCGTTATGACTATGCACTGGATGTATTTCACCCAGTACATGCCTCTACCGGAATGGTTGCCAGTGAACAAGCACTAGCTACCCAAGTAGGGGTAGATATTTTAAAACAAGGTGGTAATGCAATAGACGCAGCAGTTGCTACAGGTTTTGCGCTAGCTGTAGTTTTACCTAATGCTGGCAATATTGGTGGCGGTGGCTTTATGCTGCGCTATGATAGCGAAACAGCCACTAGTACTGCATTGGATTTTCGTGAAACGGCCCCCAAAAAAGCCTCGCGTAATATGTACCTTGACGAACAAGGTAATGTGATTCAAGGAAAATCGATGTTCAGCCATCAAGCTGTTGGCGTTCCAGGTACTGTTGCTGGCTTAGAGTATGCCTTAGAACACTGGGGCACCATGAGCCTAGAGCAAGTGCTACAGCCTTCAATTGAATTGGCAGAAAAAGGTTTTATTGTTAGTGAAACCTTGGGCAAGATGCTCAATGCTGAGGCAGACAACTTAAAACAATGGGACAGCACTAAAGCTATTTTCTTCAAAGGTGAGCAGCCTTTAAAAGCAGGTGACCTACTTGTACAAAAA
This sequence comes from Pseudomonas sp. F1_0610, assembly GCF_047470865.1. NCBI lineage: Bacteria > Pseudomonadati > Pseudomonadota > Gammaproteobacteria > Pseudomonadales > Pseudomonadaceae > Pseudomonas > Pseudomonas sp. F1_0610. The sequence goes on along the minus strand of NZ_JAZDRH010000006.1, from coordinate 48,124 downwards.
GACCTAGCCAAATCACTTAGATTAATTGCTAAAGAAGGCAGTAGTGCTTTTTATGAGGGCGATATTGCAAAAGCTATTGTAGCTGAAATGGAAAAGCACCATGGCATGATAACGCTGGCAGATCTTGCCGCCTATAAGGCTGTAGAACGTGAGCCTGTCATGGGCGATTATCGCGGCTACCAAGTGATTAGTATGCCACCACCTAGCTCAGGTGGGGTACATTTAATACAGATTCTCAATATTCTTTCCCACTTTCCAATGAGTGAATATGGCGCCAACAGCGCAGAAAGCATTCGTCTCATTGCCGAAGCCTCAAAATACGCCTATGCCGATCGGGCAGAATACTTGGGTGACCCAGATTTTGTAAAGGTTCCTGTTCAAGGTTTAACGGCAAAAGCCTATGCACAGCAAATTGCTAAAGGCATCAAGCCCAATAGCATTAAACCCGCATCGCAGATTAAAGCAGGCAAGCCGCAACCGTATGAGAGCGACCAAACGACGCATTACTCTGTGGTCGACAAGCAGGGTAATATGGTAGGTGTCACCTATACGCTAAACCTAAATTTTGGCAGTGGTATTGTGGCAAGCGGCACAGGCATTTTACTGAATAATGAAATGGATGACTTCTCAGTAAAACCTGGCGTAGCCAACGCCTTTGGTTTGATTGGAGGAGAAGCTAATGCGATTGAGGCAGGTAAACGCCCACTATCTTCTATGATGCCAACCTTGGTTCTAAAAGACGGTAAACCTTGGATGGTTACAGGAAGCCCTGGCGGAGCACGCATTATTACTACAGTGCTGCAAACCATAGTCAATAGTATTGATTATGGAATGAATCCGGCAGAAGCAGCAGCTAGCTTGCGTATCCATCACCAATGGCAGCCTGATGAATTGCGAGTGGAAAAAGGCCTAAGTCCAGATACACTGAAAATCCTACGCAATTTGGGCTACAACATTCAAGTCAAGGCAGCTATGGGACGCACACAAAGCATACAGGTGACAGAGGATGGCTTGTTGGGCTACTCAGACCCTCGCAACCCAGACGGCGGCACTTTAGGCTACTAAAGAGCAGGAATAGACCTTTTGTCCGCGATTTAAAAAAAGTTATAGAACATGGAGCTAAAGCAAAAAAACAAACTGTGGTTTGAGTAATCTTAAAACCATTAATTATGGCTTTTTGTGGAAAATCATGATGAAAGAGTCTATTCAAACATTGTGTGCGCAAACCCATAAACCGCAACAGGATTGTGAGCAAGCCTTACTAGAAACAGGTTGTGTTGAACGTGCTAAAGCGCAATTATTCGCGCCAGAAATTGCACAAGTTAAACAACGTGTTATTGAGCGTAATGAAGAAAAAATTATTGCCGCCTTGGTAAGCGCCAACGGCCATCTAGACAGTGCAGTTAGCTTGCTAAATTACGGTTACGATGTTTATAACATAGTGCATGCACGTACTTAATAGTGATAAAAAAGCCATCAGCAAAGATGGCTTTTTAAGCTGCTTAGAGCGCTTTATCCCACAGCAACGGCACTTTTGATAGCACAGACAAGCGCTGCATAAAGGCGCTGACTTTAGCTGGGTAAGTAATGCCTTTGGTAAGGCTTAAGCAACGCAATACTGCAAAAACATGCAAATCATCCTCAGAGCGCTCCCCATGGATTGCATCAGGTGACTGAATAAGCTTCTCTAATTGTTCTAAATGCGGCATTAGCTGTTGGATTAGCTCAGGCGTTTGCTGCCATGCTTGAGCAAAACTACCAATCATTTTTTCTTTATTCTGCTGAAAATAATCTTTAGCGCCCTGTGTAGCAAACTCAGGAAAATTCGTATATTGAATAGTACGCGGCATCACCAACGGATGGGTGAGCTTAAACGCGGTGCTAACCCACTCAGCAATAACCGCTTGACTAGGTCTGCGAAAAATACTCTGGCGCCCCGTTAGCTGATCAATATAACGCACAATATCCATGCTTTCAGGCATGAAGGTCGCATCGTCTTTTTGCAAAATAGGCAACATTTTTGCACCTATCATGCGAATGGGCGTTTGCTCATCATCGTTGAGCAAATACACCTCATCCACCACAGTTTCTGTCAAACCAAAAATCATCCGTGCTTTCACACAAAAAGGGCAGTGATCATAGAGATAAAGTTTCATCGCTCACTCAACCTAGGCATTAAAAATACTTTCAGTAAATTGTTTAGTCATAATCATTCTCGTTGTTTAGTGAATTATACCTCTAACAACGTGTTCCAGATTAGTGGACCATTACACCACTAAACTCACCAGTTGGTTGAAAATTCAGGCAAAGACCTGAAATCTCCTGAAAACAAAAAAGCCCCTATTTACAAGGGCTTGGTAAGATTAGGTAAGCTCAAAGATACTCAAGAAACCTTATTCAATATTCTGGATCTGCTCATTGAGTAGCGGCCTAGACCCCAACAAACTCAATAAGTTACCGAAAAGAAACCGTTCAAAAATGCCTGTTTGCCCACCAAACTGCCCACCACTTGCCTATGGCTTTTACCAAATCTTAGTGGTGCTCGAAGCTATTACAACGGAAAAACAGTGCCGTTTTTATGTTGCAGTTAGGGGCTGAAAATAGCAGTTTTGAAGGGCTTTATCGAGTAATTTTTTTAACACCCTATGCGCTGATGGATACTATAATGTCCATTTTCTGATTTATTTCGCTATAATGGATATAACTGTATCCACTTGGTCTTTTCGGATGAATTTTACCTTACTTGATGATACCGATGTAAGCCAAGCCTATGCGGCTTATCTGCGAGAGTTACGAAAGCAGGCAAAGCTGTCACGCGCGGCGCTGGCAGAGCGAAGCTGCGTACCTGCGGCCACCATTAAGAAATTTGAGCTGACCGGGCAAATTTCATTTCGCCAATTGCTGTTGTTATGGCAGACACTTGATTCGCTAGATAGGCTTTATCAGCTCACACAACCTAGCAAAGAACGCGCTGCTATGCCCACGAGTATTGAGGAGGTGCTAAAAGATGAGTTTTAGACCGATTCAGAAGCTTAATGTTACTCGTACGCTAACTTCAGGTGAACAGATATCTGTTGGAGTCTTGGCGCAGAATCGGCAAGGCGTTTTTTTCAGTATGCTGACGACTATTTGCAACAGTTTGGCAAGTTATCACCGTTTACCTTGCAAGCGAATACGCAAGTTCAAGCCGCGCCTAAAGCACCGCACCAAGGTGTACATGGCGTATTTGGAGATTGTTTACCCGATGGCTGGGGCATGCTGTTGCAAGATCGTATTTTCCGGCAAAAGGGCATCCTACCTAATCAATTAACGGCGATGGATAGATTGGCCTTTGTCGGTGATAAAGGCATGGGAGCATTGTCTTTTTCTCCGGTGTCTGAGTTTTCAGCCACGACGAACGCGGATATTGATTTAGCTACGTTAGGCTTAGAAGCGCAAACGCTGTTCGATGCTTCGATGTCAGATTATATGGATGATAATCACGATGAGTTAGATGAGCATACGCAACAGGTGTTGGCTGCATTGGTCGCAGGTGGTAGTTCGGGTGGGGCAAGGCCAAAAGCGCAGATTTATATGCCTGCTGGAGAAACTAAGCAATGTCGAACCTTTGCTCAGCCTGGAGACGAGGCTTGGCTGATTAAGTTTACTTCTAAAAATCTCGCGCTCGGCCATGAAGAAGGTTTGTGTGAGGCGGTTTATTTGCAAATGGCCGAGCTTGCCAAGAGTCAACCACCAGTCTGGCAACTCATTGAAGCACCATCTTCAAGTGGTGCATCTGCTTGGTTAGCGCTTAAGCGTTTTGATTATGTCACTGAACGGGCCGACTCAGGCAGTCAACTGAGTTCAGGCCGATTGCATATGCACAGCGCTTGCGGGCTGCTGGATGCAGACTTTCGAACGCCAAGTTTAGATTATATTGACCTGATAAAAGCCAGCCGTCAGTTGTGTAAATCCCCCGCCGCTGGGCAGCTGCAATTTCGCCGCGCCATTTTTAATCTGCTGTCGTCTAATCAAGACGACCACAGTAAAAACTGGGCGTTTTTGCAAGCGGATGACGGTCAATGGGATCTTGCACCTTTTTACGATGTTACCTACAGCCCGCATCCATTCAACGAACACGCCACTGCATTTGGCGGTTATGGCAAAGCGCCACCGCTTAAGGTGATGCAAAAGCTAGCAACCAGTGCTGGCTTTGCGAATTGGAATGATGCAAGGCAAGTCATTGAAGAAGTCGCAGAAGCCATCAGCCAATTTACTCATCTTGCCAAGCAACAAGGGATCAGTAAAACAACAGTAGTTGCTATTACTAAAACATTGGATCAGCGCAAACAGGAAAATACTGCACTTTTTCTATAAAACTAAGGAAGGACAGCAATGAAGCTCGGCCGAAACGATCCTTGCCATTGTGGCAGTGGTAAAAAATTTAAACATTGTTGTATGAGCAGCGTTTCCAAGCAACATGCCCAAGTCTTCGATGATGTTGAAACCATGCTGGCAATGAACTCAAATTTGAGCCTTGATGAACTCAATGCCGCTTTGCAGCACAAAGTGCACGATCGCAATAATCAACCTCATCCCGATTTTTGTGGTGTGTCACCAGCGCAAATGACCAATTGGCTTAATGCGCCTTTTAATGAATTACAGTGGGTGACAATCAGTACACCCGACTCTCTTTCTGCCAGCCCGGTGATGCGCTATTTAGCCCTCATTCTTGATGAAGCTATGGCGCAAGAAGGCTCCTTCAAAGCCACAAGTAAAGGCAACTTACCGACTAAATTAGTCAAACAGGCCAGTGAGTTATTGCCAGAGTTTGGCGTTGCTCAATTCGAACGTGATATAAGTATCAGTGAGTTTGCGGGCAGCAACGAAGACAAATTCAATGCCTTGCACTACACCCGAGTGCTTGCCGAAATTAGTGGCATTATTTATCGGCGAAGCGGTCGCTACCATGTAAAAAAATCAGCGCAAAAACAGTATCAAGCGCTAGGCATACAGACCTTTTTCAAACCTATGTTAGAGGCAGCTGTCAGCAAGTATAACTGGGGCTATTTGGACGGTTTTGAGTACGATACCGATTTGCGCACTTTTTGGCTGTTTATGCTGTGGCGCATCCAGAGTCATAATAGTGTGGATCAGCTTGTGAAAGAGGTGATGACAGCTTTCCCTGATCTATTGCTGGCATTCCGTACAGATGATTACTTCTCGCCAGAAAAAAACTTAAGCGTGTTAATTGAATCTCGATTTATTGAGCGATTTTTACAGTTTTGGGGATTTGTGACCATCGATCCAAGACGTTTTAACACGGAACCTGTTGAAAGAAGGTTACAGGTGCTGCCTTTATTAAAACAAACTTTTCAATTCACAATAAATTCATAGCAAGGTCATCGTGAGCGAATATCAATATTATAAATTTGAGCGTCTGGATGGGTATTTAGATGCTAAAGCACGCCAAGCACTCAGATCGATTTCAAGCCGCGCCGAGATCAGCGCTACGTCCTTTCAGGTATATTACACCTACAGTGATCTAAAGGCAGAGCCTTTTAAGCTGATGTTAAAATACTTCGATATCGGTTTTTACTATGCTGATTAGGGCTCAATTGATGCCTACATCAAGCTACCAGCTGGAACGCTTCCAGATGGGTTACTCGGCTTTTCAATAGGTGGGCTTTATGTGTATCAAAGCGATGAGTGGCAGTTGCTGATTTTTTCCATCGAGGAGTATGACGAGTATTTTGACGACGAGCATGCTGACGACTTTTTCCAGCATTTAGCTGCTTTACGCAGTGGTTTAATGCAAGGGGATTGGCGTCTTGTGTACTTCATGTGGCTCAAAGCGTTTGATTTTAATGATGACGTTGAGCGAATGCCGTTGATTCAATTCGATTTTGAACACCTCAGTGAAGAGTTGCAGGCCTTTGCGGCACTGTATGATATTCCCTTAGCCTTAGTTAAGGCGCTCGCCATGGTGCTGACCGAACAACCCAGTCATCAAGCCAAACAAGCCCAGTTTCAGTTTGACAAGTGGCTAAACAACCTCTCGGAAGCCGAGAAAGACACACTATTACGCACGTTGTTTGAGCAAGGCCAGCTAACCCATCACCAAGCCTTAGCGCTGACGTGAAAAGAACCAGGCAACACAGACGAGAACTATCAATACTGGTTAACCCCCGCCGTCATTTCTCCTTTCATTGAGCAAGCGCAAAACCAATTACAGCAAGAGCAGGCCGCAGCACTCGCAAAAAAATTAGCCATCGAAAAAGCGGAAAAAGAAAAAGCGTTGACGGATATCTACAATCAGCTTGAGCACTACTGGCTGCAATCACAAGAGCAAGCGGATCGAACTTGCGCCAGTGGTTACGATGCGGCATCACGCTATCTGCATCAGCTGTTTGAGGCCTATCAGTTCAAAGCGGATGAAGCGGCGTTTGAACAACGTTTTAAGCGCTTTGTAGTGGCGAATAATAGCCGGAAAGCGCTGTTAAATCGCCTGAGTGATTTGCTTTAAACGATGAGGCTATAGGCTGGCCAAATGACGTTAGCAATAAACCGATTGAGGGTTGATTGAAAGGTTGTAAGCCCACTAAAAGGTCTACAAATTGTTACCCATAAGGTAACTTTGTGTAGACCTCTAACCGCAGCATTTATCCATTCAGCAAAATACACTGACGAGTACTCAACTTACATTGCACACTTTTACGCGCAGAAAAGTGCGTAATTTTACATTTTTATGCGCATAAAAGTGTAATTTGATTGCCTTTGGCATTCAGGGATTCACATCATCGCCTTGGCCAACGCGCAAACTAAACCTAAAAGTAGGATATAAATCCAATTATATTGAGTAAAGTGGGAATATAGTCCTACATGTAACTTGTTGGAGTTGCTTGGAGTTCAAGATTGGACTATATTCCCATTAACGGTTGAATAATGGGAATATAGTCCCTTTTGTTGGTGATATGGCTAAACGTGATTTGTACAATGTACTGTTTCCAAAGCAGCGCAAAATCCTGACGCATTTTGGTGAAGACTTGCTGTTGGCTATGAAACGACGTGGTTTTACAAAAAAGCTGCTGTGTGAACGTACTGGCTTTGATCATAAAACCGTGAACAAAGTCTTCGCAGGTGATCCGGGCGTTGCCATAGGCACTTACTTAAAAGTCATGGCCGTTCTAGGCATGGAAAACAACTTTGCAGAAATGGCCGCCCATGATGAAGTGGGTATCAAGCTGCAAAACATAAAATTGCTGGAAGGTTCAAAATGAGCCGTGAAATCATCGAAGTCTATGCCGACTGGCAGCCAATTGAAGCGCCTTTGCTAATTGGGTTGCTTACTTACAGCGACTCAAGCCGAGGTGGCGTGTTTAGTTTTGCCTACGATAAAGCGTTTCTAACCTCAACCTATCGCTTGCAAATTGATCCAATCCTGACGCTTCACTCCGGTGAACTCTATAACGATGAGGCCGATAAAAACTTTCGTGCATTTCTTGATTCATCGCCTGATAGATGGGGGCGTATTTTAATGCAGAGGCGTGCTGCGATTGAGGCGCGCAAAGGCATTCGAGCAACAAGTCGATTAAACGAGCTAGATTACCTGCTGGGCGTACACGACTCTTACCGGATGGGTGGTATTCGATTTAAGCGAACAAGCTCGGCTGCGTTCTTAGATGACAACGCTGAGTTTGCTGCGCCGCCAATGGCTTCTTTGCGAGAGCTAGAGCACGCAGCAATGCAGATTGAAAAAGACGATAACATCGACAGTGACGAGTATTACCGCTGGTTGAAAATGCTGATTTCTCCAGGCTCATCATTAGGTGGTGCAAGGCCCAAGGCTTGCGTCACAGATGAACAAGGCCACTTGTGGATTGCCAAGTTTCCCAATCTAAATGACACCATGACGTGGGCGCGGGGAGATGGTCTGCTATGAATTGGCGCTGGCGGCAGGTGTTGACATGTTTCCAAGTCAGATTAGGCAGTTTTCCTCTGGGCATCATACCTTTTTAACAAAACGGTTTGACCGCGACGGTGAAAAGCGGCTGCATTTTTCATCGGCCATGACACAGCTTCAATACTATGATGGTGAACAATCTCAAGGTGCTAGCTACTTAGAGATTGCTGAATTTATTTCCAATTCTGGTGCACAAACCGAAGCGGATTTAGCACAGTTATGGCGACGTATAGTGTTTAATATTGCGGTGTCCAACACGGATGATCACCTGCGTAACCATGGACTTTTATTAACCAAGAAGGGTTGGAAGTTATCACCCGCTTATGATTTAAACCCGATAGTGGGTAAGCATGGCCTGCATCTGAATATTACCGATGCAGACAACGCCTTAGACTACCAGCTAGCCTTTGATGTGAAAGACTTCTTCCGACTTTCGCAAACCCAAGCCACGCAAATTTACGATGAAGTATTAATGGCGGTTAAGCAATGGCAAACCGTTGCTAAGCGGCTAGGGATCAACCAAGCGGAGCAAGCCATGAAACAATCAGCGTTTAACGTTTAAGTCAGTGAAACTATATTTTCATTTTTTAGCATATAGAGAACTTATAGTTTCACTTTTGTGCTTTGCCTCACTCTCCATGTGTTGTCATACACCTCTTACCCCTTGGGCTTTTGGGGCAGTATGGGCAACGCCTTAATTCACGCTACTTAGGAACACGCCAACCCTGCCCACAGGGTATTTATTACTTGGGGCACTCTCTACAAACTGGGGCAAGTAGCGACCTGTACCCTCAGAAAGCTACACGATCTGGGCATTTATCTGCCTACTGCGTCCGTTTAGTACTGGCAAACACCTCACTGAACTTAACAGATCAGTGAGGAAGCAAACGATGAACCCAACGACACAATCATCCACCACATCAACACACCCAGCGCGTCAGCAGCGGATTTTGCGTTTGCCCAAGGTAAAGGCAAAAACAGGCTTTGGCCGCAGCACCATTTATGCCTTGATGGCCAGCGGAGAATTTCCCCGTTCCATTCGTATTGGGGCGCGTGCCGTGGGCTGGTTAGAAAGCGATATCGACCAGTGGATTGAAACCCGCCGTATCGGTGCTGCTTATGGCCGCGGATAAACCATCAGCATCAACCCCGTTACCTGCAATGAGATAAATAACAACATGCCAACATTACCGGCTGGTTTTGCCTATAACGCGCAAAACTGGCTGGTGATGCACCCGGCAGGGCAAGATAGTCCAGTTAAAATCTGCTCTTGGCTGCAAGTGGCTGCCCGAACCCATGATCCGCAAGGGGACAACTACGGCTATTTATTGCACTGGTTAGACGATGACAATCGCCATCGCTATTGGGCCATGCCAGCAGAACTATTGGCCGGAGATGACAGCGAGTACCGCCGCATCCTACTCAGCCGAGGCATGCGACTAAGCAACAGTGTCAAAGCGCGGCAGTTGCTCTCGCTGTTTATTCAACAAATGGGCGAACTGGCCACATAAAAGACCATCAGCATGAACTGCATTGGCTGGCATCACCACGCTTATGTGCATCCGCGCCTCACCTTTTACCCAAGCGAACAAACCTGCGTATGGTGCTGCAAACCATGCACCCGATAGCAGGCTTTATTCAACAAGGTAGTAGAGACAGTTGGCGGCAGCACGTTGGCCGTTATTGTCTGGACAACCCGCTATTAATCGTTGGTGTCTGCGCTGCACTGGCTGCACCTTTATTGCATTTATGTGGGGTGGATGGTTTTGGTTTACACCTTACGGTGCCAGCAGTACTGGTAAAACCGCGGTGTTGTATCTAGCATTATCGGTTTGGGGCGAACCTAATCAGCTGTGCCACAGTTGGCGTGCCACGGCCAACGGTTGAGAAGGCACTGCGTTAGCCCATAACGATGCCTTGCTGGCGCTCGATGAAATAGGCGAAGTTGACCCCAAAGAGGCAGGCGACGTCGCTTATATGCTTGCCAATGGCCAAGGTAAAACCCGTGCAGGCAAATACGGTGAAATGCGCTTACCCGCCCGTTGGCGCTTGGTGTTTTAATCCACTGGCGAAGTGACGCTTGAAAGCCACCTCGCCAGTATCGGCAAGCGTGTAAAAGCAGGGCAGCCAGTGCGCGTAATTGATCTCAGTACCGATGCCGGAACGCAAATGGGCGTGTTTAACCATAGCCATGGTATGAACGCAGCCGATTTGGCCGATCACCTAAAACAACAAAGCCGCCAACATTACGGCAGCTGGGCCTTAGACTGGCTACGGTGTTTAACGTAGCACAGCGCGCAGGTGCGACCCGTTTTTCAAAACGTACGCCAACGCTTTTTAGCCAGCTTACCAGCCGGTGCAGACGGCCAAGTGCGCCGAGTCGTCAAATCGCCGAAAAATTTGCCTTACTGGCCAGCGCAGGCCTGTTAGTGATTAAAGCCAAAGTGCTTGATTGGCCAGTCCAAAGTGTCAAAGCCGTTTGTTTAAGCCTGCTTAACCAATGGATACTTACCCGCAGTGGTGTGGTTGCTAATGCAGACCAACCATTCGTCAGGTACGTAGCTTTATTGAACAGCATGGCGAAAGCCGCTTTACGTCCAAACAAACCGGTTACAGCAGCCAGGTACGCCAACGTGCGGGTTGGTTTGACTCTACAGGCCCACAAGCCCTCTATCTGTTTTACCCAACCGGCTGGCGTGAAGCTACCGAAGGCCCAAGCCCAGATCGCGCCGCCAAAGCACTGATGGGCGCAGGTTACTTAATCCCCGATGGCAACCGACCGCAGCGAAAAGTCAGTCTACCCGACAACACCCGCCCACGCATGTATTGTGTTAAAGGCAGCATTTTGGATGACTAAAAAGGCGATGAGTTCTGTGTGGGTTTGTCGCCTTGCAGTGAACTGCTAGTCAGTACATGGACTGGATTAAGCTTAGAATTCACTGTAGACAGTGGTTGCTCGAGTATAGATGGTGTACTTTCCGTAAACGGCTCGTAACCATTCTAAACGGTAAATATCCTTGCGCTATTATCAATGACTGATAATATTCGTAAGTTGTGTATAAATGTACAGTCTTTGATTTTTAAAACGCTATCTTACGCATTAGTTGACGCTGGTCTTTTTGAGAGTCGAGAGGGGAAAGTAGAGAGTGCGAGTAAATAAATGCGAGTAAAGCAATGAAAAACGCAAGACAATCGCGCTGTGTAATTTGTATTAAAGGGCAAAAGCCCGACCCGATTACCCTGTTGATATCTGGTTCGACTCACTTAAATCTGTTGCCAATGTGCTGTCGAAAGAAAACCAGCAGTTGTTAAAAGTAATTGCCGAACAACAGCCGCAATCGGTGACTGAGCTGGCAACACTAACCGGCCGAGCAGTGAGTAATGTGTCGAGAACATTAAAAACATTGGGCAAGTACAACTTGGTTGAAATGCAAAAATCACGAAATGGATTGGCGGTAAAACTGCGATATCAATCGATGTTGTTATTGATCCAGCCATTAGAATAATAGGAATATCATGCAGCAAGTTGGAATTTATGAGCAGTTAATAACACAGCTGATTGCCAGTCGCATTGACCGAGAGCGATTCTATGTCGGCGAACGTGAGCTCAATAGCAGTGAAGCATCCGTCTGGCTATCACGTTTCTTATCACACATTCTTGAGTATGCGATTGAGTCTGTCCCCTCAAGTGATGATCGTCTGCAACAGCAAATTGCTTTATCCAATCAATTGTTACTCTGGCTAAAAACACAAATTCAAGATAACGATTTTATCGAAGATAACTTGCTTGCCAGTCAAGGTAAAATTCTGACCGCGCTCTATGAGCTCGAAAATCCTGTCTCAGCCGATTTAAAAAATTATATTAACGACATTTTTCCGTTAACAGGCTTAAGCCAAAGCGAGCTGTTTTGTGGCAGTAATGCGGGATTGTCGCTTGAATCTGAATTGAAGCGAGAGATTCTGTCTGCGGATAAGATTTACTGGTTAGTGTCATTTATTAAGTGGGCAGGGATAAGGATCTTTCGAAAAGAGCTTGAAGAATTTACTTCTAGCGGTCGTGAGCTAAAAATTATTACTACCTCATATATGGGGGCGACTGACGCGAAAGCGGTTGAGTATTTGGCGAGTTTACCCAATACCGAAGTGAAGCTGAGTTACAACACTGAGCGGGAACGTTTACATGCAAAGAGCTATCTATTTTTACGCAACACGGGTTATCACACTGGTTATATCGGCTCTTCCAATCTTTCCCATTCGGCGTTAACCAATGGTTTAGAGTGGAATTTAAAAATCACCTCGCAAGAAATCCCACACATCATCAATAAATCATTGAGCACCTTTGAAACCTATTGGGCATCCAACGAATTCGAACTTTTTAGCGGGGACACGAAGAGTAGCGAGAAGCTCAAAAGAGCCTTGAGTCAGCAGCGTGGTGATTATGAAGCCAGCCCTAACCATTTCTTTGATATCTCGCCTTTTCCGCATCAAAGTGACATTTTGGAACAATTGGCCGTTGAACGCAGTGTGCATCAGCGCTTTCGAAATTTAGTGGTTGCGGCAACGGGTACCGGAAAAACCCTTATTTCAGCTTTTGACTTTGCCCGTTTTATCAAAGAAAAACCGCAAGCTAAGTTCCTGTTTGTAGCGCACCGAGAAGAAATATTAAAACAAGCCAGAGCGGCATATCGTGGCGTATTGCGTAATAGTGCTTTTGGTGAGTTGTGGGTTGGCGGGCATACGCCAGAGCATTACCGGCAGTTGTTTGTTTCCATTCAAACCCTGAACAATCAGCTGGAAAAGCTTAACCTAACGGCTGACTATTATGACTACATTGTGATTGACGAGGTGCATCATATTGCTGCGACTAGTTATCGCGCACTGCTGGAGCATTTTTCCCCTGCTATTTTACTCGGGCTTACCGCCACACCAGAGCGCCATGATGGTGGGGATATTTTAGCGGATTTTGGTGATGTTATTGCCGCAGAGATCCGTTTGCCGGAAGCGATTAATCGTCGTCACCTTTGCCCATTTCAGTATTTTGGTATTGATGATGACACTGACCTTCGAACTATCCCGTGGAGTCGTGGGCGATACGATATCGCTCAGCTGACCCATCTTTACACCCACAACCAAGTTCGTTTCGATAAGATTTTGCTGAGTATGCAGGAGATCATCACCGATACTAGCAAAATGAAAGCTTTGGCCTTCTGCGTGAGCAAAGAGCACGCCCAGTACATGGCTCAGCAACTCTTATTAAAAGGCGTGAAAGCGGATGTGTTGACCAGCGACAACAGTAATGAGCGGCAACAAAAGCAGCAAGCCATACGTTCTGGCAGCATTAACGTGCTTTGTGTGGTCGATATTTTCAACGAAGGTGTCGATATTCCTGAAGTGGATACCTTACTATTTTTACGGCCGACAGAAAGCCTCACCATTTTCTTGCAACAGCTTGGCCGAGGTTTGCGTTTAGCGGATGGTAAAGAGTGCTGCACAGTACTCGATTTTGTTGGTAATTCCCGCCCCGAGTATGACTTTGCCAATAAATTTAGAGCCTTAGTCGGTAAAAGTCATCGCGCGATCAGTGAAGAAATAAAGCAAGGTTTCCCTCACGCGCCACTCGGTTGTCGCATTGAGCTGAGTAAGCGCACGCAAGAAATGGTGCTCAGCAATATTCGTCAAGCCTCATTAACGTTGAAGCGCCTAGTCGCGATGATCCGCCAATATCCTCAGCATTCCACACTGCCTTTAACATTGTCGAATTTCTTAACCCTAAATCCTCACATCGACTTGAATGAGCTTTATAAGCGAGGGAGTTGGTCGCAGCTGGTTCAGCAAGCTAAGGATGAAATCAACGAAAATTCAGCTGATAAAGATCTGCTGAAAATGCTTAGAAAGGCCATTCATAACCGAATTTTGACCTGTGATGATCATGCCTATTTGAGTTTCTTAAAACTGCTTTGCCAAAATAACTTTATTGTTGAAAATTCTAGTCAACGTTATGCCTTGATGTTTCATTACGATTTTTGGCAGAAAACGGGGCCTGAATGTGGATTCGATTCCATTGATCAAAGCTTAGTGAAACTGAATGCTTGCGAGTTAAAAGCAGAGTTACTGGATGTTGTTAATTGGCAACTAGCACAAACCAAGCATGAGCAACCTACAATCCATGCTTTGCCTGAGGTGTCATTAAGGCTGCATGCACGTTATGCGCGTGAGCAAATATTGGTGGCATTTGGAGCGACCACGTTTGAGCGCCAACCGCCAGCACGCGAAGGTGTGTTTGTGCTGAAAGATCAAAATATTGAACTGATGTTTGTCACCTTGGACAAAAATGAAAAGCAATTTTCGCCCACCACTATGTACCACGATTACGCAATAAACGAACACCTCTTCCACTGGCAGTCGCAAAATAGTGCCAGGCCTGATCGAGGCCGTGGTTTGGAATACATCCAGCATCAAAAAATGGGTAAGCGTCTTTTTTTATTTGTGCGGGAGCAAAGCAAAGATGAATACGGCCGCACTATGGGTTTTGTGAATTATGGTGAAGTTGACTATGTATCGCACACAGGTTCACAACCGATGAGCATTACTTGGCAGTTAAAAGAGCCAATGCCGCACTTTATGTGGCAACAAGCCGCGAAGTTGGCAGTGGGTTAACTATCATCATGACTTCAGCCATTGACAAAGTTTACCCCCTTTGGCGCTTTAGTTTGGTAGAAAAAACAGAACAGGATGCAGCGACCAGCCAGCAACGCGGGCATTTTCCACTCATGTGGTTGGCTAATTTTGCCGCGTTAAGGGCGCGTTTTGAACAAGGCTTAAAAGTGATTTGTGCCGCACCACATAGCCGATTGCAACCGACGGTAGCTAATATCAAAGCGGCCAAATTAAAAGGCCGTTTGCCTCATAAATTAGCGGAGCAAGTAAAGCAAGACTTTGCGAATGGCCAGTACGATAAACGCTATGCGGTTGAAAAAAAGCAACTGAGTGTTGATACCCCTGAAAATCGCTTTATCAAAATGGCGGTGAGTAAAAGCAAGCGGCAATTAGCGGAGTTTGAACAAAAGCTTAGGCAAAGTAACCAAGCACCAGAACGGCAACGGTTGTCGGATTCATTTTTAAATGAGCTACATAGTTGGCAACAACCGCTACAAAAAGTGCTAGGTCAGAGTTTTTTAAAAGAAGTTGGCGCATACACAGGATTAAACCGCGAGTCGTTAGTGTTACAGCAAAAAACCGGTTACAGCGCGGTGTATCGTATTTGGCAGGAGCTGAAATTTTATTTAGATGTGTTTGGCAATCAGTCGAGCATTTCAATGAAGTCGGTGGCCGAGATTTACGAAGTGTGGTGCTTTTTGTGTTTGAAACAGATTTTAGAGCAAGACCTTGGCTTTGAATTGGTGGAAAACAGTGCGACTAAGCTCGCCCAAAATGACTTTTTTGAGTACCAACTAAAAGATGGGTTTGCCGGTGCTTTTCGTTTTAAACGCAGTGATGGCGTGACCGCTAGGCTAGCACATGAGCCGAAATTTACCAAAAAAGGAAAATCAATCCGCTCGTACTTGGTGAACCAAGAGCCGGATATAGTGTTGGAAGTGACACTGCCTAAAAGTGCTCATTTAACAAAAGCAGACTCATCAGAAGAAAAGCAGTTTATTTGGCTGTTTGATGCTAAATACCGCATTAAAACTGAGAAAAGCCGCTTTGATGATAACAGCGAAGATATTGAAAGTACCGATTACGTACCAGACGATGCCATTAACCAAATGCACCGTTATCGTGATGCTCTCATTCGTTTATCAGAATCTCACGGACATGAATCATCAAGTGGAAACGCTGGCCAATCTGCTAAAAAAAGCCGTCCTGTTTTTGGTGCGTTTGCGTTATATCCAGGCTTTTTTGATCAAGCTACAAACCCTAACCCCTACGCAGCCGCGATAGAAGAAGTGGGTATTGGCGCATTTGCCCTGTTACCTAGCCAAGATGAGCCTAGCCAAAATAGGTCTAGCCAAAACGAACTTAGTCAAACTGATCCTACCCAGACAAAGAGCAGTTATTCCGGCCATCAATGGTTGCTAGCGTTTTTGCAAACGCAAATTGGCACAGCGCCGAACGCACAATCAGGGCAAAACAATGAAGCCATGTATCCTGTGGCCGGCATGGCGGAAAGGCTCTACGTACAAGAAGCCGCACGCATACCTTATTACGGCATGCGCCAAGTACTGTACCCTGATTTGACGATGACAGTGGCATTGGGTGGGCAACGTGGCCGTGATAATGGCTACTTTGAACAATTTGAGCAAGGTACAGCGCAGTGGTATCACCTGCCGCAAAGCACGTTTTTGCAGAAATTTAAGCAGCATATTGCCGAGGAAATTCGCTATTTAGCGTTGGCGTCTACCTCGGATACTCAAAGCTCAACTAAACAAATTGACAAGCTATGGCCAGTTAAACGAGTCACAGTGTTACCACGCTACGCCATTACCGAAGATCAAGCGGGTAAGAAGTCAGGTTCTGCTGATTTGTATTATTTATTTGAGCTTGGCAAACCACTGTCACTGCAAACGCCAGTGACCAATGTTCCGCATCGGCCAATGAAAAACTCGATGAAACTCACAACCTTAACGCGCCTAGAGAACGTCACTAAGTTTACCGAGGTTGAAAAAGTGTATGAAGCGGCAATGGTGTGATTGTGAAATATAGAAAAGAAAACTTCCCTTTTTGGTAACTTTAATTATAATTCCCACCAAGGGAACCTTGAGGTGGTATGCAAGTCTTAGGTAAAGACAAACTTGTCGATTTTTATAAAAAACACGCTAATGTGAAGTCAGCTTTAGAGGCATGGGTTTCTGAAGCTCAAAGCGCTTGTTGGAAAACTCCTCAGGATATTAAAGACCGTTACCGCAGTGCAGATTTCCTAGACGATAATAGAGTTATATTTAATATCAAAGGTAACCATTACAGACTAGTTGTAAAAGTCAGGTATCAAAATGGCATTGCTGTTATTGAGTGGGTTGGTACTCATGCTCAGTATGATAAGCAACGCTTTTAGGAGGGGAAGATGAGTCACATTAAATTAATCAAATCAGCACACGATCATGAGTCAGCATTGATGCGATTAATGTCATTAATGGACTTGGATCCGCAGCCAGGTTCAGCCGAATCTGATGAGATGGATGTATTGGCATTATTAATTGAAAAGTACGAAGAAGATCATTTTCCAATTAGTAAGCCCGATCCAATAGAAGCGATAAAATTTAGAATGGAACAACAAGGTTTAAAAAATCGAGACCTTATTCCTTTTATTGGATCAGCTCCAAAAGTTTCCGAGATATTGAATGGAATACGTAGCCTTAGCTTGAACATGATCCGAAAGCTAAGCAGTGGGTTGGGTATATCAGCTGATGTTTTGATTCAATTGCCAGAACAAAAGCACGCAATTCAAAGAGAAGTTGATTGGCAAGCCTTCCCGATAGCTGAAATGCGAAAGCGTGGCTACTTTGAGAGTTTCAGTGGGTCATTGCAAGAGTTAAAGGAATATGCAGCGGAGACTCTGTCTGATTTTATCGGTTCCGTAAAATCAGGCTTTAATCTTCAACCTGCCTTGTTGAGAGCGTCTTCTCACCTTCGTACAAATGATAAGGAAACAGATCCTTATGCTCTGTGGGCGTGGCAAATTCGAGTATTGCAGAAGGCTGCTGAACAAAAATTACCCTGTCAATATCGCGCTAGTACTGTGAATTTGGAATGGATGCAGAACATTTCAAAGCTATCTTGGCTTGAGTCAGGCCCTTTACTAGCGATTGAGTTTCTAAATAAGTCAGGCATTCATGTAATCATTGAGCCTCATCTACCCAAAACTTATTTGGATGGTGCTGTGTGCATGGGTATTGATGGCAACCCGATTATAGCGCTGACGTTAAGGCACAATCGTCTCGATAGCTTTTGGTTTTCACTAATGCATGAAATGGCACATATTGCATTGCACTTAGATGGTAATGAAAGCTGGTACTTAGATGATTTAGATGATTTAGATGATTTAGATGATTTAGATGATTTAGATGATTTAGATGCTCAGGGCGCTGATGAGATTGAGAAACAAGCCGATGATATGGCTAGAGAGGCGTTGATACCACAGAGTATTTGGTGCAGAAGCAGTTTATCGAGCGCTGAAGAAGTAAGGGAGTTAGCAAAAGAGCTTCAAATATCACCTTGTATCGTGGCTGGACGAGTTCGTTTTGAGAGTGGCGATCATAAAAAGTTTGGTTCTTTATTCCGTGACAAGATTAGCGATTATTTTCAACGTTAAGCCATAAGCTCTTGAGTAATCCACACATCATTCTCCGGCCCACAAAGGTGGTGCAGCAACGCTAGGTTAATCTGGTGGCTGATCACGTTGCCGTTGCGTTTTCTCTTGTCTTTTCTTAAGTCACTCAGCAACCCCGTACATGACTTACCCATTTGCTCCGGCGAACTGGGCAGGCAAAAAGCGCGGTTTTGCTGTTTGGGGTGCAAGGTGGTGCTTTAGATAAAGGCGTGATGCACCAAAAGATACAGGCGTTGGCGGGGGCGTTTGCTTGTAATACCCTAGTTTGAATCGTGCCATGCCCATTTGTCGGTAACAAATGTGCCAGTAACAAAACTAGCCCGCCTTGCGCGTGGCCATCAACCTCAGGTAAAGGCAGCCAATACAGGTTTGGCCATTGCTCAGGGCTCTGCCATTTTTCTACGATCACTTGTGCGCCAATGCTGTTCAGCCATTGGTGAATCGGGCAGCCAAGGTGAGCTTGTTTAATGCGAGGCAGTTGATGTGTCAGCCAGCGGGTTAAGCGTTCGGCGGCATTATCGCACTTGCTTAGTGCTGGGTAGAGGGTAAAGGCTCCTTGCCCAACTAGTAAAGCGACCACCTGCTGTATCCATTCTCTATCCCAATCGTTGTGACTTGCCCATAACACGTCACTTATCACCTTGTTGGTTTTTCATGCCGTTTATTTTCAGTGGTCGGGCGCAGACTCGGTGGTGAAATAGATGAAAGAAATGGCCATCAAACGAACCAGTCAAATCGGTTTTTTGTTATGGCCTGTTTGTGGCTAACTGTTTGAAATATATCGTCCAATACGGTTCTGTTTGGCGGCATTTGACTAGTGCAAAAAATCGAGACGCCAAACGACCGTTTACATTTTGGCTTGGAAAAACCAAAAGGTTTGTACGCTGGAGTCGAGGTTGGTTTAGGGTGCAAAAAGTGCCAAACTTTGCTTTAAGCCAGTACCGTCAAGGCCTACCAGCTTTGGATTTCAATCGAGACGCCAAACAGTAAATGGGCTAATTTCCCTGTTTGGCGTTTCGATCCAAAAGCCAAACGGATAGTGGTTTTGGCGTATAGGGGTAAAGGTATAGGGAAGTGTGCGCGCGAACACGCGAATGATTGCCCTGTAAAACCAATCGACCAAAACGCCAACTTGGTTTGTACATTTAAAATAATTTTAGTTTTTATAAACTAGAGGTCTGTATGATTGGAGAGCGCATAAAACGAGCCCATGCAGCCGTTGGCCTGTCGATGCAGGCCTTGGTTGACCAAGTTGAGCGCTGGTTAGCGCTTAAAAATGTATGGCCAAACTTCCCGATAGCGAGTTTTAACTACCACCCCGACGTTTCTATTGTGAGCACCTTAGACGCAGTAGAACAGGTTGCCGCCAAAGTCCGTACTGATTGGCAGTTGGGTATGAATCTATTACCAGACTTAATCGACTTGCTTGAGTCTAAAGGTATTCTGGTGATTGTCAGTAACGTACCCCAAGCCGATAAATTTGATGGGTTACAAGCCAAAATATCAGGGCAGCCAATTGTTGTAGTGTCTTCTCATTGGCCTGGTTGCCGCCAGCGGTTCACATTGGCGCATGAACTTGGACGCCTTGTTTTACATGGCTTACTAGATGAACCCATTGATGAAGAGATGGCCTGCAACCGCTTTGCTTTTGCGTTTTTACTGCCTGAAGTAGGCCTTTTTCAGCATCTAGGAGAGCGGCGCTCGAACGTAGACCCCAAAGAGCTGTATTTCCTGAAACACGAATATGGCCTAAGCATGGCGGCTTGTTTGTATCGCAGTGCTGACCTTGGTGTGATCACCGAAGGGAAAAAACGACAAATATTTATGCAGTTCTCAAAAAACGGTTGGCGTAAGCAAGAGCCTTGGAATCTTTATCCACAAGAACAGATATTATTGTTTGAGCAGTAGGTTTATCGTGCATTGGCAGAGGGAATTGTTAGTGAATTGAAAGCCGCAGAGCTGTTACAGATGTCAGCAATGGCATTGCATAAGCAGCGTCAAATGTTGGCTGAGGCGGTGTAAATCTATTTGTTGATCAGTGATGCCAATATTCTCATTGTTCTCGAAGAAGGCTAATTATTAGAAGTCTTTTTCAAGAGGATCTATGCTGCCATGTACTTCTTTGCGAAAATAAGCAGCGGCAATTCTAGCGTCGGCCAATGGCATGAAAGGAAATTGCCCCAAGGTCGCTTCTCGTCTTCCTTTGGCTGTGATGTAGCGGATCATCCAATAAGGCGAGCTCTGTTTGCGGTCGAAAAAGTATAGCGCTTCACCATCTGAATATTTTTTTGGGTCGGCTTTGCTGTATGCAATAACCTGTTTTGCTGTGAGTTTTCCCATGTTTACCCCATAGTTGCTGAAATAATGGAGGGGGCAATAATGACTGCCCATCACCGATTTGCTTACTGAATCAGCAGCTAACCTGTTGTGGTGGTGAGTTAAATGCGAAAATTAGGTAACTTGCTGCCCACCATTCTGCCCACCACTAAACAGGCAGTTGGTAACGGACATCTGCACACCGATTTGGACGGGAAAAATAAAAAAGCCCTGTATTTACAAGCCAATAACAGGGCTTTTAAGACATTCTCGGACGGGTGAAAAAACTATTCGATATTCTGCACTTGCTCACGCATTTGCTCTATTAGCACTTTTAGATTTACTGCTGTTTGTGTTGATCGTGAGTCGAAGGCTTTAGAGCCTAGAGTGTTGGCTTCGCGGTTGAGTTCTTGCATGAGAAAATCTAGACGTCGGCCGATCGCTCCTTGGCTTTGAAGGACGCGACGCACTTCGCTGATATGGGTACATAGGCGGTCGATTTCTTCAGCAATATCGCTTTTTTGTGCTAATAGCACCATTTCTTGTTCAAGGCGTTGAGGGTCGATTTCAACCTTCATTTCTTCGCAACGAGTGAGGATTTTTTGCCGTTGGTTTTCTAGCATTTCAGGCACTAGATTGCGAATAGTTTCTACTTCAGTTTGCATGCTAGCTAAACGCTCTAACATGATAGTGCATAGCTCTTGACCTTCGCGCGCGCGGCCGTTTTTGAGTTCACTAATGGCTTCTTTAAAGCCAGCTAGTGCGCTTTGGCTGAGTAGTTGAGGATCAAGATTGTCTGCAATAAGTACGCCAGGATATGCTAGAACTTGCATGGGGCTAATATTGCTTGGTTTTTGCATGAGCTGGGCGATGGACTCTGCCGCCTGAATAATCTGTGTGGCGCGCTCTTTGTTAATTTGTAAGCTTTGGTTATCGTTGGCTTCAGTGAAGCGTAGTGTGCATTCTAACTTGCCACGGGATAGCTCTTTTCGGATTATCTCGCGAATATTACCTTCAAGATCGCGAAAGTTTTCTGGTAAACGCAAGTTAGGCTCTAAGTAACGATGGTTTACTGAGCGAATTTCCCAACTTAATGTGCCAAAGGCTTCTGCTCGTTCGATACGAGCAAAGGCTGTCATACTGTGTGCCATAGTGGTTCCTATAAAAGTAGAAGAATGTATTGCATAGGCACTGTGGGGGAATGGCTATGCAATACAGCCTTAAAAACTATTGTACCGAACAATTGTAGGTTAAGTGTTTAACAATCCACCCGCTTGTCATATTACGTCCTATAATGACACCAAATGTTCAACGAAATTAGGTGTAAGAATGACTCGACCAAGCGGCCGTAATCCAGATCAAATGCGCGAAGTTCGCATCACTCGTCACTATACTCGTCATGCTGAAGGCTCAGTATTAGTTGAGTTTGGCGATACTAAGGTGATTTGCACTGTGAGTGTTGAGGCAGGTGTGCCACGCTTTTTGAAAGGTCAGGGACAAGGCTGGTTGACTGCTGAATATGGCATGCTACCTCGTTCTACCGGCGACAGAATGTCGCGCGAGGCGGCTAAAGGTAAACAAGGTGGCCGTACATTAGAAATTCAACGCTTAATTGGCCGTTCGTTACGTGCTGCTTTAGACCTTAATAAGTTAGGTGAGAATACGTTGTATATTGATTGTGATGTTATTCAAGCCGATGGTGGTACGCGTACGGCTTCTATTACAGGGGCTATGGTGGCTGTGGTAGATGCATTACAAGTAATGGAAACGCGTGGCATGTTGAAAAAAGGCAGCCCACTTAAGCAGATGATTGCTGCCGTATCTGTTGGTATGTATCAAGGGCAACCTGTGTTGGATTTAGATTATCCAGAAGATTCGAATGCACAAACGGATCTTAATGTGGTGATGACAGATAAAGGTGGTTTTATTGAGGTGCAAGGTACCGCAGAAGGTGAGCCTTTTAATCCAGAAGAATTAAATGCAATGCTGGCGTTAGCTAGTCAAGGAATGCAAACGCTATTTGCAGCACAAGAAAAAGCTTTAGCTGAATAGTAAGTTAAATTTAACTAAAAGCTGTTTTTGCGTGAGCCCCGAAAAGTTAGACATACTATTCGGGGCTTTTTTATTAGAGGCTAAGAGTCCAATCGTAATCAATAGATAAAGGTGCATGCTGTGAGAAACGAGGCTGGCGATAGAGTTTGGCCCCCCGTAATGTACGACGCATGCCTTGAGTTAGCAGCTGATAATCAAAACGCCAACCTAGGTTAAGCATTTCTGCCTGCTCACTATCTGGCCACCAGCTAAACTGCTCACTTTCGCGGTTAATTTCACGTAGCGCATCGACATAACCCATATTGCCAATAATTTCATCTAGCCATGCACGTTCTGGTGCTAAAAAGCCTGGGGTCTGTTGGCAATCGCGCCAGTTTTTTACGTCAATTTTTTGGTGTGCAACATAGAGTGAAGCACAATAAATATAATCGCGACGTTTACGACGTTGCTTATCTAAGTAGCGAGTAAAGTTGTCCATATAGCGAAATTTTTGATTTAGTGCTTCATCGCTACCTAAGCCAGATGGCAACAACATACTGGCAATGCTGACTTTATCAAAGTCTGCTTGAATGTACCGACCATAACGGTCGGACTCCTCAAAGCCTAAGCCAAAAATAACAGCCTTAGGTTGAATGCGTGAATAAATGGCAACGCCGCCTTGCGCAGGAATTTCAGCATCACAAGCATAAGTGAAATACCCTTCCAGTTGCAGGGCTGGTTCTTCCATTTCGTAGCAGCTAGCGCGTGTGTCTTGCAGGCAAATAATGTCCGCGTTCTGCGTTTGTAACCACTCAAACAAACCCAATTCGATCGCATTGTGAATGCCATTCACGTTAATACTAATAAGCCGCATGGATAACCCCTGAAAAGAAACTAGGTGTATGATAGCAAGGTTATTTCAATTAGCTAAATTACTAATGCCAAAAGGTTGCTTATGCACAATTATCAACGAGAATTTATTAAGTTTGCTATTGAACAAGGCGTTTTACGTTTTGGCCGTTTTGAGCTCAAGTCAGGGCGTGTTAGCCCTTATTTCTTTAATGCAGGTCTATTTAATTCTGGGCTCGCCTTAGCTAAACTAGGACAGTTTTATGCTCAAGCATTAATTAATAGTCAGATTAAGTTTGACGTTTTATTTGGTCCCGCCTATAAAGGTATACCATTAGCAGTCACAACAGCCGTTGCTTTAGCTGACAAGCATGGTATTAATACACCTTGGTGTTTTAATCGTAAAGAAGCAAAAGACCATGGGGAAGGCGGTACTTTAGTTGGTGCAGCACTTCAAGGAAGAGTGATGATTGTGGACGATGTTATCACTGCGGGCACTGCAATTCGTGAAGTAATGCAAATTATTGAGCAGCAAAATGCCCAAGCGGCAGGTGTTCTGATAGCGTTAAATCGTCAAGAGAAAGGCAAGGGTAGTTTGTCGGCTATCCAAGAAGTTGAAAAAGATTTTAATATGCCCGTAATCAGTATTGTATCTTTGGAGCAAGTGTTAGAATACTTAGCTGAAGATACAGAGCTCAAACAGCATTTAAGCGCTGTAGAAGCATATCGTAACCAATATGGGATTTAAGACCAATTCGGAGAGAATTCAGCGATGATGAAATGGAAGTTTCTTATTGGCTTATTAGTCGCAGTCACTAGCTCTAATGTTGTGGCTGAAATCTATCGCTATAAGGATGAAAAAGGACTTACTGTCTTAAATCGTCAAGGTGTTCCTTCGCAGTATATTGGTAACGGCTATGATGTGCTTAATGAAGCAGGACGAGTTATTCGCGTGGTGCCAAGAGCATTAACTGCAGAAGAGCGCATAGAGCAAGAGCGCCTTCAAGCACAGGAAACGAATGACCTGCAGCTCATTCGTTTATATCCTACGGTGCGTGATCTTGAGCGAGCTAAAGAACGTAAAATTACGGATATTGATGGTCAGATTAGTACACTTAAAAATAATTTATTGAGTGTGCAAAGCAAGAGGGATAGCTTGCAACAGCGCGCTGCTGAGTCTGAGCGTTCAGGTAGTCGAGCATCACAGTCTATGCTAAATGAGTTAGCTGAATTAGATAAAGATAAAGAAACTATTGCTAATCAGATTCGTCAAACGGAAGAGCTAAAGAAAAATCTACTCTTAGAATTTTCCTATAATGCAGAGCGCATTAAGCAACTTACCAATCGACCATAATTAAATCTAAGCCATAAAAACCTAGCTATAAGCTAGGTTTTTTTATTCATAATGTGAATAAAAATGGAATAATACATAACAAAGTTAACAATAAAAATGTTGAGTAGGTCGCTTTTTTTTCGTAGTCTGTGATGGTCTTAAAAAAATAGTATTAAAAATACAGTGCGAGGATGTGTGCATTGTAAAGATAAGACAGCAGATGGCTGCATGCATTTTCAGCCTTTCTACATGACATGTTGTAGGAAACAACATCATAGAGAGACCCTATTATGAACCAATTTATTGTTCAAACCAGCGTTGCTGAAAGTACCTCTCTTTCTAAACATACACGATTTAAAGTTTATACCGAGCGTCAATTAGAGCAAATTCAAGCGCTTGCAAAATTAACAGAAGAACAACGCTTTGCAATGCGCGTTGTTGCTAATGTATTACCATTTCGTGTGAATCAATATGTTATTGATGAATTGATTGATTGGAACAATATTCCATACGACCCTATTTTTCAGCTGACTTTTCCGCAAAAAGAGATGCTTGATCCGGCCGATTTTGATCAAATGGCTCAGGCGTTAGGTACAGAAGATAAAGCGCTAATAGCCCAAGTGGCGCGTGATATTAGAACTAAGTTAAACCCTCATCCAGCAGGGCAGCAACAAATGAATGTGCCTGTATTTGAAGATGAACCACTTGAAGGCGTGCAGCATAAATACCGTGAGACAGTATTGTTTTTTCCAAGCCAAGGGCAGGTTTGTCATTCATATTGCACATTTTGCTTTCGTTGGGCGCAATTTGTAGGTGATAAAGAACTGCGTTTTGCGGCGAATGAAGTGACTCGGTTGCATGGTTACCTACGCTTTAATCGGCAAGTAACAGATTTATTGATGACTGGTGGTGATCCTATGGTGATGAAAACCAGTCATTTAGCAAATTATTTACAGCCATTGCTAAAAGCAGAGTTTGATCATTTACAGACAATACGTATTGGCACTAAATCACTGACTTTTTGGCCGCAACGCTATGTGACCGATGAGGATGCGCCAGAGTTATTGCATCTATTAAAGCAGTTGGTTGATAGCGGCAAGCATGTGGCTATCATGGCTCATTTTAATCATTGGCGAGAAATGCAGACACCTATAGTGCAAGAGGCTATTCGCCGTATTCGTGCTACAGGTGCGGTTATTAGAACGCAGGCGCCTATTATTCAGCACATTAACGATGATCCTTCAGTGTGGTCAAGAATGTGGCGAGAGCAAGTAGAATTAGGGTTAGTGCCTTATTATATGTTCGTTGAGCGGGATACGGGTTCTAAGCGCTATTTTGAAGTGCCGTTAGCACGTACCTATGAAATTTACCGGCAGGCAATCACTCAGGTTTCAGGCATAGCACGTACAGCGCGCGGCCCGTCAATGAGCGCAGGCCCTGGAAAAGTTGAAATTCAAGGTGTCGCAGAATTGCAGGGTGAAAAGGTATTTGTTTTACGCTTTATTCAAGGGCGTAATCCTGATTGGGTGCAGCGTCCGTTTTTTGCTAAGTACGATGAACAAGCGATGTGGTTTGATGATTTAGTGCCTGCTTTTGGTGAAGATAAGTTTTTCTTTACTGATGAATATAATGCAATGCAGGCTTGATCTTAGTAATAAAAGAGCATTTAGGTGCTCTTTTTATTAGGATTTTTACCCATGGCTTTTAAAAAACGCTGTTGGTCAGAAAATAGCTGTTTTAACGGAACACATTGATAATCAACAGCTGCATGCTTTTTAGCAACCTCAGCAATTAAGCGTGATAACGCAGGATAATGTCGATGATTCCAATTAGGGAATAGGTGGTGTGTTAAATGCAAGTTTAACCCGCCTAGCCAGTAACTGATAGCGTCATTTAAAAAGTACCAGTCATAGGTGGTATTAAAGGTATGTGTGTAAAAGCCGTGGGGCATTATTCCATTGGCAGGTGCTTGGTAGTAGGTGGCACGCCCCCAATGAGTGCCTAAAATCAACATAACAAAAATAAAAGATGCCAAAAGTTGGCTCAGCAGATAGAGAGTGAATAAGGTAACGAAACTAATGCCTTTAGGTGCAAGTAAGAAATAAGGAATAGCTAAAGTCACTAATAAGTGCAGGCTTTTGCCAAGTAAAAATAGGCTCCAGCCAGCTATTCCTTGATAACGCATACGACGCTGGGCTTGGGTAAAACCACTACGGTCTGCCCAATCATAAAACCAAATTAAGCTGGGAAAAGTAAAGGCGGCTACCACCGGCCAATAGTAATGTTGCCAGCGCATGATAGGGTGCCAGCGTTGAAAAGGCGTTTGGCGCAATACACCGTTTTCTTCAATATCTAAGTCATAGTGCTGAATATTGGTGTGTGCGTGATGCAAGATAATATGGCGTACTCGCCAGCAATCGGGATCTAAGCCTAATGGTATGGTAACTAAGAGGTTAAGCCAGCGATTTGCCCATTCTTGACGAAAAATAGCATTGTGAGATGCATCATGTACTATGTTAATAGCGAGCAATAATGCTAAGCACATAAAAGCTGCATAGCTGAACATAATAGCAAAAGTATGGCTCGATAAGAGCGCAGAAAAGTAGCAGATGCCACAAAGTGCAATCAGTAAGAAGCTTTTTCCTAGCATGCGTTTATCAGCAAAGCGATGATCTTTGTTAGCTTGTAAATAGCTTTGGGCTGCCTGCATTAAATCCCGTCGTAGCTGACGTTCATCAGCATTGTTATAGCCTAAAGGCGCTAATGGCGAAAGCATAGTCTAGCCTTTACTTGATGCATCATTTCTTTGCGCCATTGCAGTTAAAAAACGTCGTTGTGATTGGAATAGTTCGCGTTGGCTAAGGTAGCGATAAGGCATGTGCTGCTCTCTAGCCAACTCGCCAATAATTTTAGCTAATGCTGGGTAATGGCGATAACTCCAGTTCGGAAACAGGTGATGTGTAAGGTGCAGATTAATACCACCAAGCCAAGGATAAGCCCAGCGAGGTAAATGCCAATCGCATGTTGTATTAAAGTTTAGTGCATACCAGCCGATCGACATTTTTCCACCTTCTGGTAGCTGGTAGAACTTAGCTTCAGCCCAGTGAGTGCCTAGTAGTAATAAGACCACTACAAGGGAACATAGCATTTGCGCAAGGCAGTAAATTAACACTACGGTTCCTGTGCTAATACCATGAGCACTGGCGAAATAAATGGGCAGTACTAAAGCTATAATTAAATGCAAAAGCTTAAAACTTATAAATACAACCCAGCCCGACACGCCACGCAAGACAGAGGTGTATTTTAGTTGAGTTTTGCCAAGGCGGTCAGACCAATCAAAGACCCAGGCGATATAGGGTAGTGATAGCGCCGCTACTAAAGGCCAGTACCACAGCTGATAGCGCATATGTGGCTTCCATTCTTGATAGGGGCTTTGGCGTAAAATCCCGTTTTCTTCCATGTCTAAATCATAAGGTTCAATATTAGGATAAACATGGTGAAACTGAGTATGGCGTACTCGCCAGTAGTCAGGGTCAACCCCTAAAGGTAGGGTAACCAAGCGGCTAAAACAACGATTCATCCAGCGCTTTCGAAAAAGCGCACTGTGAGTTGAATCATGATGCCCTGTGAGATTCATCAGCATGCTGCAAAAAAAGAATAGGCAGAAACCTAAGGCAAATAAAACAATGGAATCTTGTGTCAAAACCAAGCAATAACCCGCTATTGCCAGTACGCTTAAGAGTATGATGCGCCAAAAAACTGAGAAATCAGCAAATTTATGATCTTGCTTTTGCGCAAGGTAAGCACTGGCCCTTTGCATCAATTGCTGATGAAAAGAAAACTCTTGTGCTCGGTTATAACTGAGTGTTTTAAGCGCAGGCATAAGGATTACGCCCATAGCCTAAGCTGAGTGCGCTGGCATGTACCAGTAGCGCAATAGATAACAATAAAAAAACTAGCGAAGTCCACTGCCAAAGCAGAACAAAAATTAAAGGAAAGCTTATTGCCAATATCATCCACAGTGCTAAGCCCCAGCGTTTCCCATCAGTTAATCCTGCAATAGCAACGGTGCCTATTACTAATAATAGAAATAGCACAACCTGAGGCAGTGAGGTATTACCATCATAGCCATAACCATAAAAATACACATAGCTAATAACCCAACCAAAGAGCAGTAAGGTAGCGCTGGTAATTAAAAAGTTATTAACTGTAAAGCGGCGTATAGGCGTCGATTGAGGCAGTTGAATATTGAACAAAGCTAAAAAGGGAGCATTGCTAGCTGTAACTGGATTGTTTGAGCTGGCTGGCCCGCCAATGCCAATGTTGTAGTTTGGTGGTAATTTTTCAAAGCTGCCAAAGAGCTTATCCCAGATAATAAAACTGCCACCAAAATTACGATTACTGTAATAAAAATCTTTTACATGGTGCACTTTATGGTGCAAAGGCGTTACTAAAATTCGCTCAAGTATGCCTAAACGAGGGATGACCGCGCTGTGGTTAAAAAACTGTATGCTGTAATGGAGTATGGAAACGGCAATGAATACAGGCAGTGGCACACCAATAATAGCTAACAAGGCAAAAAATGGAATGGAGGATAAGGAGGAATACCAAGAGTTGCGTACTGCCAGGGATAAATTAAACTGTTCGCCTTGGTGATGTACTTTGTGTATGGCCCACAACACAGGAATTTTATGATGCAGTCGATGCAGCCAGTAAAAGCCAAAATCCCAAGCAATAATAGCAAACACCCAAACCCAAGCTGGGTGCCAGTTTTTCAATAAATTCAGTGAAAAATGGTGAGCAATCCAACCATAGCAAAAAATTTCTAACCCGCGAAATAGCCAGAGCATAATATGCCCAGAATTTAGGTTAAAACTAATATCATGCCAATCCACCACAATATGGCGCTTAAACTCTAGATAGAGCCCTTCTAACGTCACCATGATAAGCATGAAAATAATAGGGAAAGTAAGGTCATTCATATGCATTTGCCCTCCGCTGACTAGCTTTCTGAGCATAGCTACAGATAACCACAGTTGCTAAGGCCGTACCTGCCACTAGATCAATAAATAAGTGACGTTTGAGTAACAAGATCGATAAGCAAATTAGTAGAATCCAGCTACTAAATATTATATTGCGCCCCCACTTATGAGGCTGCCATAACGCCCAACCAGCTAAAATGGATAATGAAACATGTAATGAGGGCAGCAGGTTTTGTGCCGAATCTACAGCTATAAGTTGGCTTAGTAGTTGTGTGCTCAATGAAGACTGCGGTTGATACTGCGGATAAACTAAGGTAGTCGGAAAAATCAAGAAAATGACACCTGAGCCAATAGCAGCGAATTGCATACTATGCGCTAAAGGCTTTACTCGTTTAGCTGGGGCTAGCAAATAAGCCAGTGGAATAACTATAAAAAAGGAAAGATACAACCAGATGGCTTCAGGGTGAAAACCCAATGCTGTATCTATAACGCTGGGGGTTAATACAAAACCATCGGCTTGTAACGCATCGGTTAATGAGTAAACCACACCAACGCTGCCCCAACCAAGTAAACAAAAAGCTAAACGCTTATACCAGTTCATAGTCGATCTCTACGCAAAATACGGCGGCGTTTGTTGTATAGGTCAGTCTCAATTGGCTGGTTAGACAATTGCCAATTAATAGGCTGAATATTAATACCTTGTTCAATAAAGGCTTGAGTTAAGCCTTGTTGACACTGTGTTAATTCTGCTTCAGTGCAAGGTGCTTGTAGATAAAGGGTTAAACCCTCTTGTGTTAGTCGGTAATCACAATCAAGAGGTAGATTATTGGCAATCACGCGTGAGCAGAGATCAGCAAAAACGGCGGTATGCTGGCCTTGCAGGTTAGGTAGTAATAATTGGTCGTCATTCCTACCTTCAATGCGCTCTAGCGCCATACACACACTGCCACAAGGACAAGCAGTTGTGCGTTTTACTAAAATATCGTCTAGTTGGTAACGAATAATTGGCTGTGTAATGCGTGTGAAGTCAGTAATGATAGGGTTAAAGCGCTGATCATCTAACCATTTTTGTTCAACAATCAAAAACTCTTCATTGAGGTGCAAGTTCCCATGTGCGCAGGTTGCAGCTAAGAAACCTTCAGTGGCTTGGTAAACTTCGCCTACTTGGGTAAAGGTGGCTTCAAGTAAGGCTTTGTCTTGAGCGTCTAGCACTTCTGCCACGGATATAACTTTTTTCGGATTAATAGCTAAACCTTGCTGTTTAGCCAGAGCTAAAGCGCGTAATACTTGAGCAGGTGCAACAATAATGCTTGGCTGGTAGCTTTCTAGTTGGCGCAGGTGTTGTGCAAAATTAGTTAGCAAGTCAAAGAATTTTAAACTTAAAAAACGGCTATTGACGCTAGTATAAAGGTTGTTATTTGCACGTAGAAATAAAGCTACCTTTTCTCCTGCAAACAAACCTTTAGGTAACATTTTACTGAGCATGCCGCCTGCCCAAATAGCTTGCTCTTTAGGCTGAACAACAAATAATCCACGCCGCCCAGAAGTACCTGAAGATAAGCCAACGCTAAACGGGCCTAAGCGGGGTGAAAAATCACGTGAAACTTCACTTTGTTGCGCGCAAGCCAAGAGCTGATCTTTATCTAGCCCCTGTGTGTTCATCACATTGAAATGCTCCATCATGGTGCTTTTATTCATGATGGGCCAAGTGCTTAATGGCTGTTCTAGGAAAGCACTAAAATACGGACTACGGGCTAAGACCGTTTTTTTGAACTGAGTAAATCTACGTTGTTGATAGGCCTCTAGTTGACTGCGTTGCTTAAATTTTAAACCTTTAGTCCTCCAGTAATGCCATAAAACACGCAGCATCATAAGAGATCACCTTCATGGCAAAGGCTAATATTGAGCCCTTGTAAGTGAGCTTGCTGAAGTTTTTTTAAGGTGGCGAAGTAGGCTTTACGGTCATCCATAATGCTATAAGCCAAAATAGAAGGGCCGCGTAATTCTATATAATTGGTTGGCGACCAAGCGGCGTCACTGGCTAGAATCTGCCAGCCCGCTTCGGTTAATACCGCTACGCCAATATGTCCTGCGGCATGACCAGGCAATGGAATAAGAATAACTTCATCATTGCTGTGGGGCAGAATATAACCTACTTCAAACATGCTGAGTTCAGTTGGTAACTGACTTGCTTTGAAGCGCTCGATAAAGGACAAGCGCGCTTCTGTGTCAACTGGCATCAGGCCCGGGACAAACGCTTTGCGTAAGGCAGAGAACCCCCGCAGATTTTTTGTTGCTAGCCAGCCCTGTTCAGCGCAAATCAGATCTAATAAAGGAAAATCTTTTAAACCAGCAATGTGGTCGCCATGAAAGTGCGAAATAATAATGCCGGATAAATCGTTAGGCCTAATACCCTCGGTCGCCAGTTGATGCACTAAAGCTTGGTGGTTTTGAAAAAAAACAGGAGTCACTTTGGGGTAGAGCTGCAAGATGCCTTGTTGTGTTTGCTCATGAAAATGCGAAGCATAGCCCGTATCTAATAACCAGCGTTTTTGATTGGCTTCAATCAGCCAGGCGCGTGCTGGAAATTGACAAACACGCCAACTAGCCCCTTTTAGCGCCATACAGCCTGGATGCGTGCAGTATCCCACTTCATAGGTTTTGATTTTAGCCATTTTTATTTAACCATTGTGCAGTGATTTCAACACCCTGAGCTAGAGTATAGAGTGGTTCATAACCCAGCTCTTGTTTGGCTTTATCTGCGTTTAAGGTCATTTCAAAATAGCTGGCGCCAAGACTATAACGTGTGAGTGATGGTTCTTTTTTACGCAGATGCCCCAGTAGTTCGGCAATGCTAGCCAAACTATAAGCTAGCCAGTAAGGCACATTCTTAATACGGTAGCTTTTATCCAGTTGAGCAAAGAGTTGCTGTAAAAGCTCAGCCAAGGGCAAGGGTTCTTGATTGCTAATATTGTAACGGCTACCAGAGACAACTTGAGCGTGACTGGCCAGCTCCATGGCATGTACTACATTGAGTACAAAGGTTAGATCAAGCTTGTTTTTACCGCCTGCTGGTAAGGGAAGTTGACCATTGCGCTTACCTACTTGGGCAAGAACACGTGGCAGTATGACTTGATCATAAGGACCAAATAAACCACGCGGTCGCAAAATGACAAAAGTGGTGTGTGGATAGATTGCCGTAAGCTGGAGGATAGATTGCTCGGCCATAAACTTAGTGCGCGCGTAATGGTTAGCAAATTGAGGGCTAAGAAAATCTTCTTTAATATCTGCCAAATGTTTAAAGCAAAAATAGATGGCTGGCGTAGAAATATGCACAAAGCGAGTGATGCCAAGTTCACCAGCGGCTTTAGCTAAGCATTCCGTAGCCCACACATTGTTGGCGTAAAAATCGCTATAATCCCCCCACGGTGATGACTTAGCAGCGCAATGCCAAACAATATCACAGCCTTGCATAATGGCTTTAATATCGGCAACTGGCGCCTGGCTTAAATCAATAGCGATAAATTGCGCCCCTTGTGTTTGAAGCTGTTCACCCACCTGCTGGTTACGGCCTAAGGCAACCACTTGCTGCCCTTGAGCCAGCAAATAATCAACAGCGTTGCGGCCAAGACCGCTGGTAGCACCGCTTACGAGATATTTCATGGAATAAAGACCATTCCGCCAAAGGTGAGTCCAGCTGCAGTACCGATTAATAACGCGGGCTTTCCTGTTACTAGCCGTTGTTTAAGACGAGCGCTATGCAGTGCAAAAGGCAAAGAAGCCGCCACTTGATTACCATGGTAGCGATAAATATCAATTAAGATTTCAGGGTTAACAGCTAAGCGTTTACGCATATGGGCTAAGGACAGGTGACTGGCTTGGTGGGGAATAATAGTAGCTATCTGATCAAGGCTAATATTTGCACCTTCTAGCAAGCGTTGCATATAGCCTTCAACTAAAGAGGAGGCGAGACGAAAAACACGTTTGCCATCCATATGAAATAGAAAATCTTGCTCACACATACCGCTTCTAGGATTACGCAGCGTACCGCCAGCAGGAATTTCGCAGTAATGTAAACCTTCGGTATAGGTTTCAAAGCGCTGGCTAACAATGCCAGACCTACCATTACCGCGTTCAACAATGACACAAGCAGCACCATCACCAAAAATCATCGAAGATTCTTCATGCTGCCAATCAATACCACGCGAAGCCAGATCTGCGGAGACAATACAGATACGTTTGTAATGACTAGTATTTAACAGGCTTGCGGCCACTTGTAGTGCAGTTATAAAACTGACACAGCTCGCATTGATGTCAAAACAGGCCAGTCCATCTTTTAACGGGCTGGCTTGTAAAATATGGGCTGCGGTGCAGGGCAGTGCTTGCACCGGAACGGCACAGGCGGAAATCAGTAAATCAATAGATTCAGGCTCAATGTTTGCCGAGGTGCAGCAACGGGTTATGGCTTGAGCAGCGAGTTGAGCTTGTGACTCTGTGCTGGTGGCATGGAAACGATACTCTATGCCTGATAGCTTTTGCGTATAGCCTACAGCCAAGCCAAGGCGTTGATCAATTTCGCTGGAGAGTACTTTTTGCGAAGGCAAAGCTACATCTGTAGCTATGATTTTCAGCGGAAGCAGTGGAGACTGCACAGACTCAGCGTTATTCATTATAACTCCTCTGTGCAGTGGAACGCTGATCAGTGATTAGTGATTAAAGTACCTACGCCATTATCGGTGAATATTTCTAACAAGACAGCGTTAGGTACTCGTCCATCGACAATATGCGCACTTTTTACACCACCTTGAACCGCTTCTAGTGCACAACGAATTTTTGGCAGCATGCCGCCATAAATAGTACCATCAGCAATTAACTCGTCGACTTGAGCCGTGGTTAATCCTGTTAGTACTTCACCCTCTTTGTTCATCAGACCAGCAATATTGGTTAATAACATTAATTTTTCTGCTTGTAATGCTTCAGCAATTTTGCCTGCTACTAAATCAGCATTAATGTTATAAGACTCACCGTTAGCGCCAACACCAATAGGCGCAACTACGGGGATAAAGTCGCTGTTCACCAGCATATTTAGCAATGCTGAATTGACGCTAGCGACTTCACCAACTTGTCCGATATCTATGATTTCAGGTGTAGTCATTTCAGGAGTTTGACGTGTTACGGTTAATTTACGTGCGCGAATTAAACCTGCATCTTGCCCTGTTAAGCCGATCGCCTTTCCTCCATGATTATTGATCAGGTTAACAATATCTTTGTTGACTTGACCACCTAAAACCATTTCTACGACGTCCATGGTTTGCGTATCAGTCACACGCATGCCATCGACAAAACGGCTTTCGATGTTCAGTCGTTTCAATAAATCACCAATCTGTGGCCCGCCGCCATGCACAACAACAGGGTTAATACCAACGGCTTTCATCAGTACGATATCGCGTGCAAAACCTTGTTTAAGAGTTTCGCTTTCCATCGCATTGCCACCGTACTTTACAACCAAGGTTTTGCCAACAAAACGGCGGATGTAGGGTAAGGCTTCTGATAAAACTTCTGCAACATGGGCAGCATCAGCGCGGTTTAAGGTCATTACTAGACTCCAGTTGGCCTAAATAAAGACAGGCACTTCAGGCACAACTTCTTTTAGTTGTTCGCGGAAAATAGATTTAATTTGCTCAACGTCTTTCGCGGTTTCACCTTCAAAACGTAGAACCAGCACTGGTGTAGTGTTAGAGGCACGAATCAGCCCCCAGCCATTGCTGTAATCAACTCTTATACCATCAATAGTGGTTGTTTTGCCATCACCCCAAAAGCCTTTTTCTTGTAGGCGTTGGATATATTGAAACTTATTCGCTTCTGATACCGTAATGTTAATTTCGGGCGTAGAGGCATCAGTAGGAAATTGATCAAAGAGTGCTTGGCACGGCTGATTACTATTGGCTAGAATTTCTAATAAGCGCGCACCGGCATATAAGCCGTCGTCAAAGCCATACCAGCGTTCTTTAAAGAAGATATGGCCGCTCATTTCTCCAGCTAATAGCGCGCCTGTTTCTTTCATTTTCGCTTTGATCAGAGAGTGTCCAGTGCGCCACATGGTTGGCTTACCACCGTTTTCTTGAATAACTTGCGTTAAGCGACGTGAGCACTTCACATCATAGATCACTTCTGCCCCAGGATTGCGCGCGAGTACATCCTTAGTAAAGACTTTTAACAGATGATCAGCAAAAGGTTGGTTGCCTGTATTAGTGATAATAGCAACACGATCACCATCGCCATCAAAAGCTAAGCCTACATCAGCATTATATTTGGCTACGGCAGCAATAAGATCTTTGACGTTTTCTGCTTTGCTTGGGTCTGGGTGATGGTTTGGAAAATTACCATCCACCTCACAGTAGAGCGGAATAACATCACAACCTAATTTTTTGTAGAGTTCAGGTGCAACTACGCCAGTTACGCCATTGCCACAATCAATGACGACTTTTAGTGGGCGCTTAAGCTTAATATCTGTGGTGATACGTTCAATGTAAGTAGGCAATAGGTTGCCAGTTTTGAGCTGGCCTTGCGCTTGTCCTGGTTCTAGCTGGTTGTCTTGGATGCGCCTAGCAAGAGCTGTAATACGCTCACCAGATAAAGTATCTCCTGCAATAACCACTTTAAACCCATTATAATCAGGAGGATTATGGCTGCCAGTTAACATAACACCAGAACGTCCTTTTAAGACATTAGTTGCAAAATACAAAACAGGCGTTGGTACCATACCTATATCTGATACATGACAGCCACTTTCGAGCAAACCTTGGATCAATGCTTTAGATAGCGCAGGACTCGATAAGCGTCCATCGCGTGCCACGGCTACATTAGGCTCTTTATGAGCAAGGCTTTCAGCACCAATCGCACGACCTACCCAATAGGCAACATCCGTATTGAGTGTTTGGTTGATAATGCCTCGAATGTCATAAGCACGGAATATTTCAGTCGATATTAAATGCCCAGCAGGGCTTTTGATTGAGCTGTTCATAGGTTGAGATTTAACTTCATTCTCTTTGGAAATATCTAAGTCAAGAAAGGCAAATACATCTTTATTCAGATCCTCTGCAATGTGCTCGGTAGGTGCAACTGCAGGTGGATGTTCGTCTTCAGTGATGATTAAACCACTGGCAGCAAGGTCAGCATCAAAAACTGCCCTACCATTTTGTGTAGGCTGTACTTTGATAGCAATGGGTGCAGCTTTTTTAGAAACCGCAGTTTGGCTTTTTAGACGCTCTAAATGGAAGTCATCGAGAGGCTCAGATGAATAATCATCATGGTGGTTTTTTGCGCGATATACCCAAAGTAAATAGGCGCCTATCAATCCAATTAGTGCAATGCCAATACCAATAGCTGTTGATATCCAAGAACCACTAGTAGCTAGGCGAGGGCCAGCAGTGATGCTCAACGACCAATGAGGGTTACTGGTTTCAAAGGCAAAAGGTGTGCTCAGCTCTTTGGCTTTACCAGCACTATAGAGCGTTTGAGCGGGGGTGTTAGGAAATTTTTGTATCAGTTCAATCTTTGCAATAGATTGGTCAAAAGGAGGTAGCTGCTGAGTCAAGGATTCTAGAGGGTAGGTTAGCAGCAGCGTGCCCAATAGCGTGTTATTGTCATAAATAGGGACGACCCGAAATACCAACCACTGGTTGTTTACCTGCAAGGCTTCAACTGGAGGCGTTTCCTTTTGTGTTTCAGCGTAGGTGATCATATTGACGGCAGTGAAAGTAATAGGTGTTTTTCCACTGGTATCAACCTGAGCTTGTCCAGGTGCAGAAAAAAAAGCGGACTGCGCTGTACTACGGCCTATTAAAGATCGAGAAAGCGCAGCATTGCTAGCATTGGTTTGCTTAAGAATAAAACCAATAACTTGGTTTGATCGACTCAAGCTGACAGCATCTGAATCTAAAGCACTAATTGCTGAGGATAGTGCATTGGATTGTTCATTGCCAAGGCGCGAGAGATAGATACGCTCAGA
This sequence comes from Pseudomonas sp. F1_0610, assembly GCF_047470865.1. Classification (NCBI taxonomy): domain Bacteria; kingdom Pseudomonadati; phylum Pseudomonadota; class Gammaproteobacteria; order Pseudomonadales; family Pseudomonadaceae; genus Pseudomonas; species Pseudomonas sp. F1_0610. Next base: position 10,333 of record NZ_JAZDRH010000006.1, on the reverse strand, counting down.
GTCGCTACTTTGATCATCATAAAAAGTGGCAACCATCCCTGCTGTAATAATACCAACTAAAAATATAATAATAGAGGGTAAGAGAGTACTTAACTCAAATTTTGTGCTTGAGCGACGACTGCTGCCCATGTGATCTCCTTGTAATGCAAGCCTACTTATTGCTTTCCGGTATGACCAAAGCCACCTGCTCCACGCTCGGTAGCAATAAAATCATTAACAATAGATAGTTGTGTTTGAACAACAGGTACTAGCATTAACTGAGCAATTCGTTCGCCTACTTTAATGGTGAAGCTATCTTGGCCGCGATTCCAGCAAGAAACCATGAGTTCGCCTTGATAGTCTGAGTCAATCAAACCAACTAAATTGCCTAAAACAATGCCATGTTTATGACCTAAACCTGAGCGAGGTAGAACAAGTGCTGCTAAATTAGGATCTTCAATATAAATAGCTAACCCTGTTGGAATTAAGATGGTTTCGCCAGGGCTTAGCTCAACATCTTGCTTAAGCATAGCGCGTAAGTCGATTCCAGCAGAACCTGTTGTAGCATGGGCTGGTAATGGGAAGTCATTGCCAAGGCGAGCATCTAAAATTTTAGCTTGTAACGAATGCATGTCAGTTAAGCCTGTAATAAACGTTGAGCGATAAATTGAACGAGTTGTTGAGCAATTTTGCTTTTACTGGTTTGCGCAAAAACAGTCTGCTGCTGGTTTTTGTCGATAATGGTAATGGCATTATCTTCACTATTAAAACCAATTGCATGATTTGATACATCATTAGCCACAATTAGATCTAAATTTTTCGCTGTTAACTTACTACTAGCATAGTCTAATAAGTCTTGCGTTTCTGCGGCAAAGCCCACACTAAATGGACGATCTGCTCGGTGAGCAATAGTGGAAAGGATATCAGGGTTGCGTATCAGCTGTAGTGTTAAACCATCGACACTGTTTGGGTCTTTCTTCATTTTATGACTAGCAATCTGGGCTGGCCGGTAATCAGCTACCGCAGCCGCTGCAATAAATACATCACAAGGCATATGCTGCTCGCAGGCTGCGAGCATTTCTAACGCCGTATTTACGTTCACCCGTTGCACTCGGTCAGGCGTAGCTAAATGCACAGGCCCGCTGATTAGCGTTACCCTGGCGCCTGCATCAGCGGCAGCTTGCGCTATGGCAAAGCCCATTTTTCCAGAGCTGTGGTTGCTAATATAGCGAACAGGATCAATGTCTTCGCGCGTTGGCCCAGCGGTTACTAGCACATGCTTGCCAGATAAGGCTTGCCACGCAAACAGGTCAGCCGTTGCTTGCGCTAGTTGTAAGGGCTCCTCCATGCGGCCAAGTCCCGTATCGCCACAAGCTTGCTCGCCTGAAGCTGGCCCAAACACTAAAAAACCGCGATCTTGCAATTGTTGCAAATTATGTTGCGTAGCCATATCACGCCACATGGCTTGGTTCATAGCTGGCGCCACCGCAATAGGTGAGTCGGCAGCCAGTACTAACGCGGTGAGTAAGTCATTCGCTTGCCCTTGAGCAAGGCGTGCTAATAAGTCAGCAGTGGCAGGTGCAATTAGAATGATATCCGCCCAGCGTGCTAATTCAATATGGCCCATGGCTGCTTCAGCTGCTGGGTCAAGCAAATCAGTATGAACAGGGTTGCCAGATAAGGCTTGCAAGGTGAGAGGGGTGATAAATTCTTGTGCACTTTTGGTCATAACCACATGAACCTGTGCGCCTTGTTTTTTAAATGCACGCACCAATTCAGCGCTTTTGTAAGCCGCAATACCGCCGCCAATACCAAGTACCACTCGCTTATTTTGTAGCCGATGCATAGGAAGTTAGCCCCTTTTATTTCCGGCAAACAATCGAAAAGACACTAAGATAGCATAGCGAGGAGCGTTAAATTAAGTCAGCTAATGGGTAAGGAATGCCAATATGAATATTAAACAATGGCCAGACGAGCAAAAACCCAGAGAAAAATTATTACGCCAAGGTGCTAGAACACTAGATAACGCTGAGCTACTTGCTATTTTTTTACGTACAGGCGTTGTCGGTTGTAATGTGGTTGATTTAGCACGCCTACTCCTAAAAGAGTTTGGCAGCTTACGTGCCTTGTTTGAAGCGGACATAGCTCAATTTACTGCGCATCAAGGGCTAGGACCGGCTAAGTATGTGCAGCTGCAAGCCGTTTTAGAAATGAGCCGGCGTTATTTAGCTGAGACATTAGAGCGTAGCAATGCTCTAGAAAGTCCACAGGCAGTGCGTGATTTTCTAAAAGCGCAACTTAGGCATGAACCCCATGAAATATTTGCCTGCTTATTTTTAGATGCAAAACATCGAGTAATTACCTTTGAGTCATTATTTTATGGCACAATAGACAGTGCAAGTGTTTACCCAAGACAAGTGGTGAGGCGCGCATTAGCGAATAATGCCGCTGCAGTGATCTTGACGCATAACCATCCATCGGGTGTGGCAGAGCCAAGCCAGGCAGATAAAATGATTACTGAAAAAATTCGTGATGCATTAGCGTTAGTTGATGTGCGCGTCTTGGATCATTTTATTGTTGGTAGCGGCGAACCTTACTCAATGCTGGAAAATGGTTGGATTTCATGACACCATTTATCTGATAGGTGGATCAAATTGCCTATGATTCTTGCTGTGAAAGAGGATTTCTGCTATAAAGCGTGGCTCTTTTCTGGGTGTAGTCTGCTTGCGGTGCTCAGTAAGCTGACTAAAAACCTAGCAAGATTAGGTAAAAAGCCTAGTGTAAGATTGGAAAACCCCTGTTTTTCAACTACTTGCTAATCAAATTTGAGTTTAAGCAGCCAACCCATATGCCGGGTTGGGCATGTGGTTCTAGAGGGCTGAGGTATGTCAAGAGTATGTCAAGTAACTGGTAAGGGTCCAGTTACAGGGAACAATGTTTCCCACGCTAACAACAAAACCCGTCGTCGTTTCCTGCCAAACTTGCAGTACCATCGTTTCTGGGTTGAATCTGAGAAGCGCTTTGTACGTCTACGTGTTTCGGCAAAAGGTATGCGTGTAATTGATAAACGCGGCATCGACGCTGTATTAACTGAACTGCGCGCGCGCGGTGAAAAGGTTTAATTAGGAGAGAATCATGCGTGATTTGATTCGTTTGGTGTCTAGCGCTGGTACTGGCCATTTCTACACCACCGACAAAAACAAACGTACTACGCCCGATAAAATTGAGATCAAAAAATACGATCCAGTTGTGCGTAAACACGTGATTTACAAAGAAGCTAAAATCAAGTAATTGATAATAGCTACATAAAAAACCCGCTGCTAAGGCGGGTTTTTTATTGTTTGCTATTTAAATAAAGATTTAGTTATTGCCGTCTAAAGGTAAGCTGAGAGTTTCTTTTACTTCTTCCATGACAATGTAGCTTTTTGATTCACGCACATTCGGCAGGCGTAATAAAATATCACCCAGCAGCTTGCGATAGGATGCCATTTCACAGATGCGTGCTTTAATCAAATAGTCGAAATGTCCAGAAACTAAATGGCATTCTAAAACATGAGGCAGCTTTAGTGCAGCTTGACGGAAAGACTCAAAAATATCGCCTGATTTGTAATCTAAGCTAATCTCAACAAAAACTAGTAATCCTGCATTGAGCATTTGTGGGTTTAGGCGTGCGTTATAGCCAACAATAATGCCTTCACGCTCCATGCGGCGCACACGCTCTGTACAAGGTGTGGTAGATAAGCCCACCCGCTCGCCTAGTTCAGTAAATGAAATACGGGCGTCTTCTTGTAAAATACGCAGAATATTGTAGTCAATTTTATCCAGTTGACGACGGGCTGAAGTTTCAGTGCGCAAAGGAGATACTCCTATCAGAAAACCTAATTGCTAAATAATGCCGCTAAATATGCCCTAAACTTAGGTGAAAAGCACTGCTTAATGTAAATAGTGATACTTTTTATGCAAAATTTGCGCTGGGTTACTTATACAAGCCTGATAAAGAATAGTTAATAAATTGCTTTTTGTAGAATTTGAGACTGGAATTTGTAAGGTAAGAGGCGGATGATAAGCGGCCTTGTTGATTGATATAAGGTTGACTCTTGCCATGCGTCCTGCACAAGCTGTTATTAATCTAGCTGCTTTAAAACACAATTATTTATTAGCTAAACAACTGACTCAAGCAAAAGCGTTGGCCGTTGTTAAAGCAGATGCTTATGGGCATGGATCAATACGTTGCGCGCAAGCCTTACATGAGGCGGATGGTTTTGCGGTAGCCTTTTTAGAAGAAGCATTAGTGCTAAGGGCAGCAGGTGTAACTCAGCCTATTTTGTTATTAGAAGGCTTTTTTGTGAAGGATGAGTTGGCCCTAATAGCTGAATATGATTTATGGACGGCTGTGCATAGTGCTTGGCAGCTTGAAGCGATTAATCAGGCCCAACTAAGTCGCCCTATCCAGTGCTGGTTGAAAATGGACTCAGGCATGCACCGTATGGGGTTTGCGCCAGAAGAATACAAAAAAGCTTGGCAAGCACTGAACGCCTCACCGAATGTCTCAAACATTGTGTTAATGACACATCTTTCGCAAGCAGATGAAGTAGAGCAGCCTAGGACAAAAGAGCAACTTATTACCTTTAATGCCGCTCGTGCAGGCCTGAACTCAGCTGTGAGTATGCGCAATTCGCCTGGCATTTTGGCTTGGCCTGAGTTGCCAAGTGACTGGGTTCGACCAGGCATTATGCTATATGGTTGCAGCCCCTTTGAAGAGCCTCAAGCCCCAGCAAATGCTTTAATCCCAGTAATGACCTTAGCGTCGCAGATAATTGGCGTGCGAGAATTAGCCGCAGGCGAACCTGTTGGTTATGGTGCACGCTATATTACGCCCAGTTCTACGCGAGTGGGCATTGTTGCAATGGGTTATGCTGATGGTTATCCGCGTCAAGTCGACTCAGGTACGCCTGTTGCAGTTTGTGGCCAGCTTACTAAAATTATAGGACGTGTTTCTATGGATATGTTGGCGGTTGATATTACAACGATTGCAGAAGCTACTTTGGGTTCTCCTGTAGAACTTTGGGGTAAACAAGTCAGTGCAGAGGTTATCGCACGTGCAGCTAATACCATTTCTTATCAGTTATTTTGCAATTTAAAACGTGTGCCAAGATACTATTTGGAATAAAGAAAATACCTGCTTTATGGATTCGTGTAGTGATCAACTATTTCGGTCTGCGTTATCAGCAGGTATACTACCGAGCGCTCGTGAGGTCCGTGGCCGCGAGTGTGAAAAGCCACAATGAGGGTATACTGTGAACCTAATGAAAAAAATACTAGTAGCACAAGCTACTGTTGTAACTCTTTGGGCTGCTAGCGCTATGGCTGCCACTGAGTCAGATGATGCTGCGATTGCAGAGCGTATTTCTCCACTAAGTACAGTGTGTTTGGCAGGCGAGCCTTGTGCTAAAGCTGCTCCAGTTGTTGCTGCAGCTAGTGGTGGTGCGCGTACTGGCGAAGAAGTTTACAATAAATTCTGTACTACTTGTCATGCTACAGGCTTGTTGGACGCGCCGAAAAAAGGCGATACCGCTGCATGGAAACAACGTGCGGATGAACAAGGTGGTCTAGATAGTCTTCTTAAACAAGCTATCCAAGGTTTTAATGCAATGCCGCCTAAAGGTACTTGCAGTGATTGTTCTGACGATGAGCTAAAATCAGCTATTCAATTTATGTCAGGCTTGTAAACCTAGAAAGCCGCTACTTCTCTAGTGTTCTGGATTTTAAGTAGCGGTTTTTATTGCCAAAATTAATTAAAATAAAAGTATAAAGTAATAAGTACTTACTTTTTGTAGGTTGTTCGTTAAATTTTCTGCACTATACTGTTTGATGTTCATTGAATGCATTTCCTGCACAATTAAAGGTGGCTGCCTTCATGTGCAAGCAAAGATGCAACCGTGTATGATAGAGCAATTGAGTAGGTTGACCTGCTGCTAATAATGCTAGGCAATATTACTTTCTGTGCCTTGTCCTGATATTACTGGAGAAAACCATGGCTTTTGAATTACCTGCACTACCTTATGAAAAAAATGCGCTAGAGCCACACATCTCTGCAGAAACCTTAGATTTTCACTACAGCAAACACCACAATACTTATGTTGTTAATCTAAACAACCAAGTGGTGGGTACTGAGTTTGAAGGTAAAAGCCTAGAAGAGATTATTAAAACCTCAACAGGCGGTATATTTAACAACGCAGCGCAAGTTTGGAACCATACTTTTTACTGGCATTGCCTAGCTCCTAAAGCAGGTGGCGAACCTACTGGCGCACTAGCCGATGCAATTAACAAAGCATTTGGTTCATTTGAGAAATTTAAAGAAGAATTTACCAAAACCGCGATTGGCACTTTTGGTTCAGGCTGGGCTTGGTTAGTGAAAAAACCAGACGGCTCTTTAGCTTTAACGAGCACTTCTAATGCAGGCTGCCCATTAACTACACAAGATAAAGCACTATTGACTTGCGACGTTTGGGAACATGCGTATTATATTGATTATCGTAATGCTCGTCCAAAATACCTAGAAGCATTTTGGAATCTTGTTAATTGGGAGTTTGTAGCAAAAAACTTTGCGTAATAAACTTCAAATGAGAGCCCAGCATTAGCTGGGCTTTTTCATTTTAAGTTATAATTAATAATAACATTAACTATCATTTTGATAGGCATACAAAGCTATGGTCAATAAGCTTTCGAGACGCTTGATTTTATGGGTGATCATCACATCCTTTAGCTTAAGCCTATTTTGGACGGTGCTACAGGTATGGCGTTCGTTTACTGATTTAGAGAATTTATTTGAACAAGAAGTACAAAGTGCTTTATTGACTTTCTGCCCACAACTTGAGCAGGCTATTTCAAATATGAATAGCCAACAAGTTAATCAAATACTTGATAGTGCTGCAGTATTAATGTCTATTAAAAAAGCTGAGCTAGTAGTAAATCAGCAGCGAGTAGCTAAAGAACTAAGCAATCAAAACTATAATAAAACAAAAGAATTTTCCTTCTTCTCATTTGCCGAGAAAAAATACAGTTGCGTACTAGATGTAAAAGACAAGCCAAAACTTGAGCTAGTTCTTACCACCAATAGCCAAACATTGGAGCAGTGGGCACAAAATGCCTTGAATATGCGAATTTTATTAGGCTTATTGCATGCACTGATTTTGGCCTTATTACTCTCTTTGATTTATCGTCATATTCTTACCTATCCATTGGCTAGTTTATTGAGGTATATAAAGTCGATTGACCCAAGAAAGCCTAAAGAGCGCTTACCTCAAGTTCTTAAAAAACACCGAAAAGATGAATTAGGCGAGTGGGTCGCCCGCGTAAATCAACTTCTTGATGAAATTGCTGATTTTCAGCAAAGCATTACAGATCAATCAAAACGATTGGACCCACTTACGGGCTTATTAAACTTACAAGAGCTTTGTGCTTGTTTGAAAAAGAGCCTACAGCATGCCTCTGACTCAGAATCCTATGCTGTGTTCTATATAGGCTTAGAGCATTTCAAGCAAATTAATGAGCGTTATGGATACCGTGTAGCAGATAAATTACTGTATGAGTCTGCACAGCGTTTAAAGATTTTAGAGGATGAAGCGTCTCTGTTATCACGGGTTTCTAGTTCATTTTGTTTAGTGAAGCGCATTGATATTAAGGATGATGTCGAACACATAGTGCAGACCATTGAAAAAATATTTGCTCGCCCCTTTATTTTTGGCGACAGCATTAATCTTCGCGTAAAAATAGGTATTGCGCTCTTTCCAGATGATGATAAAGGTGTTGCTGCGTTATTACGTAAAGCTGAGTTAGCCATGACGTTAGTGCGTGACCATACCGATGCCCTCTACCAATACTATGATGCGCAAGATGATGCTCAATTACGTTATCAGCGCAACATTGAAGAAGCCTTGTGGGGGGCTTCACGCCGTGGTGAGTTATGTTTACGCTATCAATTAAAAAAAGATCTAAGAACAGGACGTTATTATGGTGTTGAAGCCTTAGTGCGCTGGAATCATCCAGTACTAGGCAGTATTACTCCTGATGTATTTATTCCTATCGCCGAACGCATAGGTGCGATTCGTTCCATTACTTTTTGGGTTGCTGTTGAAGCTGTACAGCAAGCTAGGTTATGGCAAGCTGCTGGTTTAGAGAATTTTTCAGTGGCGATTAACTTGTCGGGTAGTTTAGCCAATACACCGCAACTGCCAGATATTATTAAAGAAGAGATAACACGCCTAGATGTTGATGCAAGGTTGATTGAAATTGAACTGACAGAGTCATCATTTTTGCATGATATTACAATGGTAAATGCTAACCTATTAAAACTACGCGAGTTATCGATTAAATTATCCATCGATGACTTTGGGACGGGGTATTCATCATTAAGTTATTTACAACAACTGCCAGTAGATGTTGTTAAATTAGATCAGTCATTTATTCGTGCTTTACCTTCGACCTATAATGAAAACTTATTACGTATCTTAGTGCAACTACTGCATACATTAGGCTTGCAGGCATTGTGTGAAGGTGTTGAAACACTTGAACAAGAAGCATTTTTAAAATCAATAGACTGCGACTACGCACAGGGCTATCTTTACAGCGAGCCACTGGAGGCTGAGCAAATTACACAATTAATGCTAGCCATCAATAACAAAGCAGATGAATGATTAAAGCCCATGTTTGTGTAAAAATTGAACACCGCCAAGCTGATGAATTTGCTGGTTAATCCAGTTTGCTCGTTGTTTTGTATAAGCCGAAGGTTGGCTGGCGCTGCGCGTTAATGGGCTAGGTAGAATGGCGGCCATTTGATTGGCTTGGCTTTGTGTTAGTTGATTTGCATCTTTACCAAAATAGTACTGGGCGGCTGCTTGTGCTCCAAAAATACCATCACCCCATTCGACACTATTTAAATAAACTTCAAGGATACGTTGCTTGCTCCAAGTGCTTTCGATGAGAAAGGTAAACCAAACTTCAACTCCTTTGCGTAGGTAAGAACGTCCAGACCAGAGAAATTGGTTTTTTGCGACTTGCTGGCTAATAGTGCTTGCGCCAAAAGTAGTGCGCGATTGGCTTTTATTACGCTTAAAAGCCTTTGCGATCGCGTTAATGTCAAAACCTTTATGTTCAGGGAATAGTTGATCTTCTGCCGCAATTACAGCGAGCTTTAATGCATCAGGTAATTCCTCATAGCTAATCCATTCTCGGCCAATAGAGTAAGATTCATTAGCCCGCCAGCGGCTTAGTTTGCGCTCAAGCATTAGTGCTGAGTGACTGGGGTTGAAGTAGCCTACACTGAGCACCATAGCTAGACTCAAAACAATAGCCGCTAAACTCAGTTTTAAGAGCCATTTAAATAAGCGTTTAAACATAGCCTTCCTATAAGATACTTTGCACGTACAGCATAAAAGCTTTTCGAGCTTCTTTGTAGCTTAAAATGTAGAAGAGCTAGCGAATCGATTTAAGAGTGCGTAGAGTTAAAATTTTATTTTTCGAGGAATATCGCAATGTTTCGTATTTTTATGGCAAGTGCCGCCTTTTTTGGTTTATCTGGTGTGATGCTAGGCGCGTTAGGCTCACATGCTTTAAAAACAAAACTATCCGTAGCAGCGCTGGCGGCTTTTCAGACAGCAGTGCAATATCAACTATTACATGCAGTAGTATTGCTCGCGTTGGCTATTTGGTCCTGGCATAAAACGCAAAAGCTTGTTGTGTGTTCAGGATTGTTTTTTATGATTGGCATCCTCTTATTTTCAGGCAGTATTTATTGTTTAACTTTGGCTAACTTAGGTTTGGGCATAGTTACACCTATAGGAGGAGTGTTCTTTATGCTGGGTTGGTTGATGCTTTTTATTAGCGCTTTCCAGTCCACAGCAAAAGCAGCGCAATAAGGAGTGTTTATGGCACGGAGATTGATAAATTGAGGAGTCCGAGTTATTGCGGGTTATAATGTGTCAATGAATAATTCTAATATAAGTGCTAGTAAACCTAAATATATAATAGCTAATTATGATTAAAAATTTTATAAAATATATTAAGCGAGAAAATAATGATTAGGGATAATTTATAATTATCACAATGATTTACACAGAAACAATAAACTTAGCATGATAAAAGTCTTTGATGAAAGAAAAGAAAAAATTTATTCATTAAAAGAACAAATTATATTGCGGTTTCAATAAATCAATATTGAGGAACGAAAGAAAATTTGGGATATAGTTTCTGCTAATAAATTTTTGTTAAAATTCATAACTTATAAATATGAATTTAATGACAATAACGAATTTAGAGATTTTATAATACTTGAGATTTTTAGAAATTTACATAC